>NZ_DASWOM010000020.1:0-117744 GCF_036398755.1 Acerihabitans sp.
ACTGCCGTGACGGTTAACTTCCGTCAGCAGCGTGTCACGGATATAGGTTTTCAGCTTGATGTTATAAATGACATGGCTTCCGGTGCCGCCCTGATAGGTGGGAGGGCAGGCTCCATTCTTCGCCACGGGATTGCGGTAGAGGTTTTTAACCGGTTTTGCGACGGCCTGATCCAACCATGCCTCGCCAGTTTCGCAAAATACGGCGTCTGGGTCGGGGACGTTTGATAATGGGGCATAACTCGCGAGACTTGCGGTGGCCAAACCGCGGGCAGTAGCGGCAAGGACCGGCGGACGCGTGCTCGTGTGCGAGGTGCCATTAATACCTGAATGGGTATTGACGTTGTTGATAGCGGCTAACCGGTGGGTTAACGGGGTACTGGCCCGACTCATGCCAGCCGTATTTTCACATATTGACCGGTGTGATGTAATGGGATTGAATTCTGTCGTCATGGCGCCTGTTTCTTCGAATAATAAACCATGGCTTTAATACGCGAAAAAAGACGCTAAGTAAAATAAATCGGGTTTTATGGAAACTTAATTAACTGTAAATAAAATAGCGGGGTAATTAAAAAATAATAATCGGTTAAAGGCGTTTTACCGTCAGTATTGACGGCGGCCGGCGCTACGATTGATAACCAACGCTGATAATACAGCGCCGGTTATCAGCAAAAATCATGATTTATTTGCCGGTTTTATCCTGTAGCTGCGGCAAGCCGCTGTTGTCGCTGGCGGACAGCAGGCCGGTGCTCATGTAGTCGATCAGTTTTTCCCGGGTATCGGCGATATCCAGGTTGCGCATGGTCAACTGCCCGATACGGTCTTCCGGCGAGAATACGGAATCGCCTTTTTCCATGGTCAGGCGCTCCGGCATATAGGTCAGGTTATCGGAGACGGTATTAAGGATGGAATAATCGTTGCCGCGCCGCAGTTCCAGCGTCACTTCGCCGGTAATCGCGCTGGCAATCCAGCGCTGCGACGCGTCGCGCAGCATCAGCGCCTGGGAATCGAACCAGCGCCCCTGGTAAAGCAGGCGGCCCAGCTGGCGGCCGTTGGCATGGTATTGCGCGATGGTGTCTTCGTTGTGAATGCCGGTCAGCAGGCGTTCGTAGGCGATATGCAGCAGCGCCATGCCGGGGGCTTCGTAGATGCCGCGGCTCTTGGCCTCGATGATGCGGTTTTCAATCTGATCGCTCATGCCCAGGCCGTGGCGGCCGCCAACCCGGTTGGCTTCCAGCATCAGCTCAACCTGGTTGCTGAAGGTGGCGCCGTTAATCGCCACCGGCAGGCCGCGTTCGAAGCGCAGCGTCACTTCCTCGGCAGGCACGCGCACAGCCTCGTCCCAGAATTTGACCCCCATGATGGGATTGACGATTTTTACGCTGGAGTTCAGGAACTCCAGTTCCTTGGCCTCATGGGTGGCGCCGAGGATATTGGAATCGGTCGAGTAGGCTTTTTCCGCCGACATTTTATAATCGAAGCCGGCCTGGGCCATGAATTCAGACATTTCATGGCGTCCGCCCAGCTCATCGATAAAGTCGGTGTCCAGCCAGGGTTTATAGATTTTGAGCTCGGCGTTGGTCAATAAACCGTAACGATAAAAGCGCTCGATATCGTTGCCTTTATAGGTGCTGCCGTCGCCCCAGATATTGACCCCGTCTTCTTTCATGGCGGCCACCAGCATGGTGCCGGTCACGGCGCGGCCCAGCGGCGTGGTGTTGAAGTAGGTCACCCCGGCGGTGCTGTTGTGAAAGGCGCCGCACTGCAGCGCGGCGATGCCTTCCGCCACCAGCTGCCGGCGGCAATCGATAAGGCGGGCCTTTTCCGCGCCGTAGGCCAGCGCCTTGCGCGGGATGGCGTCGTAATCATCCTCATCCGGCTGGCCCAGATTGGCGGTGTAGGCATAAGGCACCGCGCCTTTCTGACGCATCCACAGCAGCGCGGCGCTGGTGTCCAGGCCTCCCGAGAAGGCAATACCCACACGTTGGTTGACCGGAAGGTGCCTGAGAATCGTTTCCATTAATTAAGCCCTATAAGAAATGTACAGCATAATGTGCCATCAGCAGATACCCTCATCTTAAGGAAACTGAAGCGCAAACGCTACCCTGCAATGCACTGGATCTATGGCGGTGGCGGATGACTAGGGACGCGGGTTGGGGGAGGGGACGGCGCAATGCGCAATGACGGCGGGCGGAGGCCCGATAAAAAAACTATTTCACCCTGTGGCTTTGACGGGTGAAATAGCTTTTTATTAATAGGGATAATCCTATATTTAATGAAATAAGCGCAGTCTTTTCCTGGCTTTGATTTCAGTATATCTGTTAGGCAATCTTGTTTTACTTTTATTTTTTTGATGCATTAATAATGAAAATACCATTAAGGCCATTAACAAGATCAACCCTATTACTGGTAAAATGATTTGCATTTTATCACCTAGTGCAATAATAACGTAATATACTATGCTGTGTGTTTATTAATATGACGTGCAGAATACGCAGCATGCCCCTAATACCCCGCGAAATGCGCGGCGGCCAGCATCCTACTGACGCAAAGTGTACGCATCTATCGGCGGGTATGCATCCCCTGTTTACGGTATTATTTAAAGTATAATAAAGATGCTAGCCCAAAAAAGGGAGATATAACACAATTTCGGTGCCGCCCGGTCCCCCCCTTATCGTCAGGCGCAGGCCCAGCTTGCCGGCGCGCGCGCGCATGCCCGCCAGCCCGCGCGAACCGGGGCGGATGATATCGGGCAGCATGCCGTGGCCGTCGTCGGACACCCGGACCAGCACCTCCTCGCCCAGCGGTTTGACCTCGATCCGGATCCGGGAAGCCTGGGCATGCTGCAACGCATTATTGATGGCTTCCTGCACAATGCGCAGTATGGACAGCGCGGAGGCCGGCGTCAGGTAATTCAACGGCGGGATGGGCGCCACATCCCATTCAAGCGTAATCCCCAGCGCCCTCAGGCGCGGCTGGAGCCGAAAGCGCAGATTGCCCAGCAGCGGCAGCAGATCGTGCTCGGTCAGATCCAGCGAATCGATAATCAAGCGCAGATCCTGCAGCGACTCCTCGATATGGCGGGCCAGCTCCTCGGGGTCGGTATCGCTGCGGCGCGCCAGGCGCAGCGCGGTAATCAGCTGCGCGCCCATGCCGTCGTGCATGTCCTGCAATATACGCGCGCGTTCGGCGATAATCGCCGCGCGTTTTTCAATCTGGCTGCCTTCGCGATCGATGATGAACCTCTCGGCAAAGAAATAGATCATGACAAAACAAAAAGGCAGGGCGCCGACAAAACTCCAGCGAAAGCTGTCCCAAGGCAGCCATTCCATAATAATCAGGTAGGATTGGGCAACGCTCAGCGTCCATATCAGCGCGGTCAGCGACAGCGCGATAAGTTTAACGGATCGGGTCGTCCAGCCCCGCGCCAGCAGCAGGGCGATGGGCACCAGCCGCAGCAGCACATGGGGCCAGGTTATCAGCCAGGCGCGATCGGTCGCCTCGCCGAGAATCATCAGCGCCAGCACAACAACCACCGTCAGCAGGGTAACCCCGTGCAACAACGGCCCAAACCAGCGCAGCCGCGCGCCGCACAGGCGATAACCCGCCACGCACAGCGCCCAGTACATGACGGTGGTGATGATAACCCGCAGGGCTTCCTGTGCGCCCAGCGGAATAGTCAGGTCGGCGAGATAGGCGAGCAGCGTGGTCATTGATGCCAACAGGGCAAACTGAATGATAAACAGGCGTTTTTGCCGCCAGGTGTAGGCCACCAGGAAACACAGCGAACCGGCAATCAGCACCAGAAGGACATAGGGGACAATCACCTGCAGCAGATAGCGTTCAAACCACTGGTCGCGCAGGGGTAGCGCCGGCCCCAGGCGGATGGCGGACAGGCCGCTGCGCAGCGCGCTGTCTCCTTCCAGCCTGACGGCCAGCTGGTTGTCGCCGCTGTGGAATAACCCGGCGGGCAGCACGATATATAATGGCGATTCCTTCATCGGCACCACGTGCCGGCCGCTGGTATCGTTAAAACGCACGCCGGGGTTAAGCAGCGATCCGTTAAGCCAGACTTCGCCGGCCACGGAAAGGTGCGGCAGGTATAAGGCCAGCGGCCGCGCCGGCGGCGCGTCAAGATGAAAGTCCAGCCGATACCAGGCAATGCCGCTAAACGCCGGCAGCCGCAGGCGCCAGTTATCCGGCAACGCCACCGTGGCGCCATGCCGCGTGGGTGGCGTGGCATCGCGGCTGTAGATAAATTCCGCGCGATCCAGCAGCAGGATTTTCTCCGCCGCCGCCGCCGCGGTGGCGGGCTGGGCAGCGGCGCAGCCAAGCCAGGCGGAGCCCAGCAGCAGCGCCAGCGCCAGCCATGCCCATCGCCGCCGTTGGCGTGCGCCCATTAAATCAGGCCCTGATTCCGTGCCTGGATAAGGGCTTCCACGCGGTTATGAACGGCCAGTTTGCTGTAGATATTCTTGATATGGGTGGCGACGGTATGGGTTGAAATATTCAGCATGCGCGCGGATTCGGCCACGGTAAATCCCTGCGAAATATGCCGGAGAATATCGATTTCCCTCGCCGTCAGGCCGTCGGGGCGTAGCGCGGCGCTGGATTTTTCCGCCGGTTCGAACCTTTTGAGCAGATGACGGGCGATTTGCGGTGACAGGGGGGCGCCGCCGGCGTGCACCAGTTCAACCGCCCGGGCGAATTCATCAATGGAGGTATCTTTGAGCAGGTATCCGCGCGCGCCCGCCTCGATGGCGCGGATAACATGGGCTTCGTCGCCGAAGATGGTGGCGACCAGCACCGCGGTGCGCGATCCCTGCTGCTGCAATGATTTGATAAGCTCAATACCGTCGCCGTCGTGCAGGCCCAAATCGATAATGGCGACGTCCGCAACGGTATGGCGCAGCAACGCCGATGCATCGCCGAGAGTGGCGACGCTTCCCGCCAGTGTCAGGCGGGGATGGCTTAATACCATGGACTCGAACTCCATGCGCATGGGTTCGTCGTCTTCAACCAGTAACACCTTAATGCTGGAAGTATTCATGATTACGCCAAAGGGTTGGAGTTAAATTAATAAGCCCAAGAAAAATTGTCTATGGCCCTCTCCCGGATTGACACCTCCGAAACCAGACCGGATTGATTATATTTTTTTGATGAATTCAGCGCATTCAGTTTTACATGTAATAGCCGCATTGTGAAGAACCCGGTAACGTCCGATTAACACTCTTTTCGTTATCTTTACCTAAAAAGGGGATTTTGCCGCGTGATTATGGCGGTCGGCAAGAGGCGGCGGCCTACACGCCCTTCAGGCGGCGATCGTCCACGAAATCCCTGTTTTCGCTGATCATTGTTGCGTATCATGACCAGGACATTAACCCCACTGTGCCGGACGGACATCCTTATGCTGGATACTCAACTGCTGCCTTTTGCCGCCATCGCCCTGGGCCTGGTATTGACGCCGGGGCCGAATATGATTTATTTGATTTCCCGATCCGTCTGCCAGGGGCCGAAAGCAGGCATGATTTCGCTGGGCGGCGTGGCGCTGGGGTTTGTTTTCTATATGCTGTTCGCCGCGTTGGGCATTACGGCGTTATTAATGGCCGTCCCCTTTGCCTATGATGTATTGCGCTTTGCCGGGGCGTTGTACCTGCTTTATCTGGCCTGGCGGGCGGTAAGGCGCGGCGGATCGTCTCCCTTCCAGGTCAGGCGGTTGCCACGCGACAGCGCCCGCCGGCTGTTTACCATGGGGTTGCTGACGAATTTATTAAATCCCAAGGCGGCCATACTTTATCTTTCGCTGCTGCCGCAGTTTATCATTCCGGCCAACGGCCATATTCTGAGCCAGTCGATGCTGCTCGGTTTCACGCAAATTATCATCAGCGTCAGCGTGAATGCCCTGATTGCACTATCGGCGGCCCATATCGCCGCCTTTTTCGGCACCCGGCCGCTATGGCTTACCCTGCAGCGCTGGGTAATGGCCAGCGTGCTGGCGGGGCTTGCATTGCGCATCGCGGTCGATGGGCGACGCTAATATCGGTTTTACTTCATAACGCGGATGTTTGCCGCATTCCCCCTTGAGCCGCCGCGTCTTACCAGACCCTCTTTTCCAGCAAAGCATCCGCAAATATTTCATTGGAAACGCAAAAACAATCGATAATATTTCATTTCAAAAGAAATAACTTTCAAAACGTGATGTATATCTAACAAACCATAACGTGAGTCGCCTATCTTAGGCAGTGAAAGACGTCGACGTCGGTATCGACAAAGGTGCTTTCCCTGGTTCTTACCCTGAAATGGAGAAAAATATGATTGACGTGATCGCCCACGGCGCCGAGTGGTTTATCGGCCTGTTTCAAAAAGGCGGTTCGGTGTTTGTCGGCATGGTGACCGGCATCCTCCCGCTGCTTATCAGTTTATTGGTCATTATGAACGCCCTGATCGTCTTTGTCGGCCAGAGCAGAATTGAACGCCTGGCCCAGCGCTGCGCGGGTAATCCGGTCTCGCGGTATCTGCTGCTGCCGGTTATCGGCACCTTTGTCTTTTGCAACCCCATGACCTTGAGTCTCGGGCGTTTTATGCCGGAAAAATATAAACCCAGCTATTACGCCGCCGCCTCGTACAGCTGCCACTCCATGAACGGCCTGTTTCCCCATATCAACCCGGGCGAACTGTTTGTCTATCTCGGCATCGCCAACGGGCTGACCACCCTGAACCTGCCGTTGGGGCCGTTGGCGGTCAGTTACCTTCTGGTCGGCATGTTCACCAATTTTTTCCGCGGGTGGATAACCGATCTGACCACCTCGATATTTGAACGCAAAATGCATATCCAACTTGATCAACAGGTTCGCTTGTAATCCCAGGAGAGGGCGATGAATAAATTTATTCGTATCGAGAAAGGCGAAAGCGGCTGGGGCGGGCCCCTGGTGATTGAGGCCGTGCCGGACAAAAAAGTGGTGTACATCACGGCGGGCACGCGTCCGGCGATTGTCGATCGCCTCAGCCAGCTCACCGGCTGGCCGACCGTGGACGCGTTCAAGGAGGGTGAACCGCCGGTGGACGAAATCGGCGTGGTGGTCATAGACTGCGGCGGCACGCTGCGCTGCGGCATCTACCCCAAACGGCGCATTCCCACGGTCAATATCCATGCCACCGGCCGCTCCGGTCCGCTGGCGCAGTTTATCCTGGAAGACATTTATGTCTCCGGCGTGCGTGAGCAGAATATCCAACTGCTGTCGGATGAAGATCCCCAGCCGGTTGACGGGTTGCCCCGTGCCCAGACCACAGGCGAGAGCGCCCAGGACAAAGGGACGCAGGCAAAAGCCGCCGGCCGTGATTACGACACCAGTAAAAAGATCACCGAACAAAGCGACGGGCTGCTGGCGAAAGTCGGGATGGGCATGGGATCGGTGGTGGCGGTGTTTTTCCAGGCCGGGCGTGAAACCATTGATACCGTACTGAAAACCATCCTGCCTTTTATGGCCTTTGTCTCGGCGCTTATCGGCATCATCATCGCCTCGGGCCTGGGGGATTTTATCGCCCACGGCCTGACGCCGCTGGCCAACAGTCCCATCGGCCTGGTGACGCTGGCGCTGATCTGCTCCTTTCCGCTGTTGTCACCCTTTCTCGGTCCAGGGGCGGTTATCGCGCAGGTTATCGGCGTCCTGGTCGGCGTGCAGATCGGCCAGGGTCATATTCCTCCTCATCTGGCGCTGCCGGCGCTGTTCGCCATTAATGCCCAGGCGGCCGCCGATTTTATCCCGGTCGGGTTGTCATTGGCCGAAGCCAAGCAGGATACGGTCAGGGTTGGCGTGCCTTCGGTGCTGGTCGGCCGCTTCCTGACCGGCGCGCCCACCGTATTGCTGGCCTGGGCGGTATCCGGGTTTATTTATCAATAAAGTTATCGAATCAGGGAGTATTTATGCAGACGATTTACCAGACCACCTTTACGCGTGTCGGTGATTACGCGCGCGAATCGCTGGCCGACCATATGCTCATCACCTTCCGTGAAGGTGCGCCGGAGGATATCGAAGCCTATTGTTTTATCCATCGTCACGGCGATATGCAGGGGGAACTGCGGGCCGGTGAGACCCTGACCCTGGCGAACGCGGTGTTCCCCATCACGGCGGTGGGCGAAGTGGCGACCAGCAACCTGCGAGAACTGGGCCATATCACCATACGGTTTGATGGCGCGGCGCGGGCCGAATATCCCGGCACCATCCATGTCGCGGGGCCGACCCCAACAGATATTCCCGTCGGCAGCGTATTAGCCATTCTGTCTTAATTTATTACTATGCAGGAGCAGTTTATGAAGCAGGTTGCGGTAGTCATTGGTGGTGGTCAAACCCTCGGCGCTTTTTTATGCGCGGGATTGGCGGCGGCCGGTTATAAGGTAGCGGTGGCCGATTTAAATGCGCAGCATGCCTGGCAGGTCGCGTCCGATATCAACACCCGTCTGGGTGAGGATACGGCATTCGGTTTTGGCGTCGACGCGACGAATGAAGAGAGCGTAACGCGGTTGGCGCAACAGGTCGACCAGCAGTTCGGCCAGTTGAACCTGCTGGTCTACAGCGCGGGTCTGGCCAAGGCCGCGCCCATTACCCAGTTTAATCTGGTGGATTTTGATTTATCATTGCAGGTTAATCTGGTGGGCTATTTCCTGTGCGCGCGCGAGTTTACCAAACTGATGATCCGTGACGGCATCGCCGGACGGATTATCCAGATAAATTCCAAATCGGGCAAAGTGGGCAGTAAACATAATTCGGGTTATAGCGCCGCCAAGTTCGGCGGCGTGGGGCTGACCCAATCGCTGGCGCTGGATTTGGCGGAGTACGGCATCACCGTTCATTCGCTGATGTTGGGTAATCTGCTTAAATCGCCCATGTTCCAGTCACTGTTGCCGCAGTACGCGCAAAAGCTCGGCCTGCGCGCGGATCAGGTCGAACAGTATTATATCGACAAAGTCCCGCTGAAACGCGGCTGCGAGTACCAGGATGTGCTGAATACGCTGCTGTTTTACGCCAGTGACAAAGCGTCCTACTGTACCGGGCAATCCATCAATATTACCGGCGGGCAGGTGATGTTCTGACTGGACGGCCCCCGCCGGAAGCCTCCGGCGGGGCAATGATTCCTGGAGGAGAACCACGGATGAGTGCAACGGCGCTGCTGGTGTCCATCGCGGTACTGGCCTGGGTGGGTCAAATTATCCTGGGCGGATGGCAAATCCGCTGCTTTAACCGCGCCTTTGACGCCCTGTGCCTGCAAGGCGCGGTGGGCGTGGGGCGCTCCGCCGGCCGTTTTAAGGCCAGGGTGGTGCTGGCGTTGGTCTTTGATGGCGAACAGCGGGTGTGCGACGGTTTTGTGCTGCGCGGCATTACGGTATTTGCCCGGCCACGGCGGCTGACGGCGCTCATCGGCCTGTCAAAAGAACAGCTTATCCCCTATGTGGTGTTCCCGAAAGATCCGGCATTGCAAATCGCGCTGTCATTAGCGATAAAACCGACATTATGATATTTTCATTTTAAAAGCTAACGCCTTTTATTTGGAATGATATTCAAGGTATAATGTTCGGCAGGACGTAATCTCACCTGTCGGTTCGGAAATCGTTATGAAACCAAAGCAACGCTGCGCGGCCATTCTGGAACACTTGCAAACGCACGGTAAAACGGCCGTGGAGGAACTGGCCAGCCGTTTTGCCACCACCGGCACCACCATTCGCAAGGATTTAACCTTATTGGAAAAGGAAGGGGCGGTTATCCGCACCTATGGCGGGGTGGTATTAAGCCGGGAGGAGGGCGATCAGCCCATCGACCGCAAAACGCATATCAATACCGCCAAGAAAAAACAGATTGCCCGCCGGGCCGCCGGCCTGATTAACGACGGCGATTCACTGATCTTCGACGCCGGCAGCACCGTGCTGCAGATGGTGCCCTACCTGGCGCAGTTCAACAATATTACCGTGATGACCAATAGCCTGACGATAGTCAATGAACTGGTGGAGTTGGATAACGATCAGACCATCCTGATGCCCGGGGGGACCTACCGTAAAAACTCGGCGTCGTTTCATGGCAGCCTGGCGGAAGCGGCGTTTTCCCATTTCAGTTTCGATAAATTATTTATCGGCGCGGATGGGGTGGACCTGAACGCGGGCGTGACCACCTTCAACGAAGTCCATACGGTCAGCCAGGCGATGTGCCGCGCGGCGCAACAGCTGATCCTGCTGGTGGATTCCTCGAAATTCGGCCGTAAAAGTCCTAATGTGGTCTGCGAGCTGGGCGCCGTGCATATGCTGATCACCGACCGCGGTATCAACCCGGTTTATCTGACCGCGCTGCGGGATAGGGGCATCGAGGTGATGCTGGTGGGAGAAGAGGATGAGTGACATCTTGCTGGAGTATGCGCGGGAAACGCTTGATATCGAGATAACCGAAGCGCGGCGCATGCGCGACCGCCTGGACGGCAGCGTGACGCGCGCCTGCCGGCTATTGCTCGACTGCCGGGGCAAGGTGGTGATTTCCGGCATGGGAAAATCGGGGCATATCGGCAAAAAAATTGCCGCGTCGCTGGCCAGCACCGGCACGCCGGCCTTTTTTGTCCATCCCGCCGAGGCGCTGCATGGCGACCTGGGCATGATAGGCAGCCAGGATGTGGTGGTGTTTATCTCTTATTCCGGCCGAGCCCAGGAGCTGCGGCTGATTTTGCCGCTGCTGGCCGAAAGCGGCATCCCGGTGGTGGCCATCACGGGCAACGCAGATTCACCGCTGGCGCAGGCCGCCGCCTGCGTATTGGATATCGGCGTGGAGCGGGAAGCCTGCCCGATGGGGCTGGCGCCCACCTCGAGCGCGGTGAATACCCTGATGATCGGCGACGCGCTGGCCATGGCGCTGATGCGTTACCGCGGGTTCGACGCCGAGCAGTTTGCCCGCTCGCATCCCGGCGGCAGCCTGGGCGCCAGTCTGTTAAACCGCGTGCAGCATGTGATGCGCCGCGACGACCGCTTGCCCAGGATCAACCGGCAGGACAGCGTGCTGGACGCCATGCTGGAACTGAGCCGCACCGGCCTGGGCCTGGTGGCGGTATGCGATGCCGGAAATCGGGTGGCGGGCGTATTTACCGACGGCGACCTGCGCCGCTGGCTGGTTAAAGGCCATGGACTGGGCGAGTCCGTCGGGCAGGCCATGACCCAGCCGGGCTATCGGTTGCCGCAGGAGTGGCGAGCCGGTGCCGCGCTGGCGGCGCTGCACCAGCACCATATCACCGCCGCGCCGGTGGTGGACGCGGAGGGGCGGTTGGTCGGCGCGCTTAATCTGCACGATTTGCATCAGGCCGGGATTGGCTGATCAAAGAATGCCGGCGCAACGTCCTTTTTTGACTATCTTTGTCAATTTATTTGATTAGATGCCGGAAGTAATAACGCGTAACGTAGCCTTACGTTAAACGATTATTGAAGATAACCCTTATGCTTACTGCTTTTAATAATGGATTTGCACGTTTCGTGGATGGCCCCAACGCGGGTAAGCTGCTGCTACGCCTGACCTTTGGCATTTTGCTGCTGTTTCATGGTTATGCCAAAACCCAGCACGGCGTCGGCTGGATTGCCGATTTATTGCAAAGCCACGGTTTGCCCGGCTTTATCGCCTACGGCGCGTATATCGGCGAAATTATCGCGCCAATCATGATCATTTTCGGGTTTATAACGCGTCCGGCGGGACTGATTGTCGCCGTTAACCTGCTGGTGGCCACCCTGCTGGTCGGCATGGGACATTTTTATAAACTGACGGACGTCGGCGCCTGGGCATTGGAAACGGAAGCGCTCTATTTCTTCGGCGGCCTGATTATCATGCTGGTGGGGCCGGGCAGATATGCCATCATGAAAAACTGATCTTCCGGCGCGGCTTCGAAACGTTTCCCGGCCGCGCCGGTGGTTAAAACGGCAGCGACAGGCGCAGGGCCAATGCCGCCAGCGTCACCAGCAGTACCGGCAATGTCATCACTATCCCCACGCGAAAATAATATCCCCAGGAAATGCTCAAGTCCTTTTTTGCCAGCACATGCAGCCATAACAATGTCGCCAGGCTGCCGATGGGGGTGATTTTAGGCCCAAGATCGCAGCCGATCACATTGGCGTAAATCATCGCCTGTTTAATCACGCCGGTGGCGGTACTGCCTTCAATGGAGAGCGCCCCGACCAGCACGCTCGGCAGGTTATTCATGATGGAGGATAAAAACGCGGTCAGCAAGCCGGTGCCGAACGTTGCCATCCACAGGCCATGGCCGGCGAACCGGCTGAACAGATCGGACA
Organism: Acerihabitans sp.; assembly: GCF_036398755.1. Lineage (NCBI taxonomy): Bacteria > Pseudomonadati > Pseudomonadota > Gammaproteobacteria > Enterobacterales > Pectobacteriaceae > Acerihabitans > Acerihabitans sp. The sequence goes on from NZ_DASWOM010000020.1 coordinate 12,302, forward strand.
GGGCGTGGGTCAGCCCGGCGTTGCGCAGGCCATACACCACCAGGTACATGCCGAGGGAAAAAATAACGATTTGCCAGGGAGCGCCGCGCAAGACTCTGCCGGTGTTGATGGCGCGGCCCTTTTTCGCCACAACCAACAGGATTAGCGCGCCGACGGCGGATATCAGGCTGACCGGCACGCCCAGCGGCTCCAGGCCGAAAAAACCGCCCAGCAGCATCAGGAGCACCACCCATCCGGTACGGAAGGTTGCCGGGTCGCGAATGGCATCTCTTGGCGCCGGCAGACGCGCGACGTCATATTTTGCCGGTAGCTCGCGCCGGAAAAACAGGTGTAGCGTAATAAGGGTGGCGGTCACGGCGGCAATATCGACCGGCACCATGACCGAGGCATAGGCGTTGAAACCCAGTTTAAAATAATCGGCCGAGACGATATTCACCAGGTTCGATACCACCAGCGGCAGGCTGGCGGTATCGGCGATAAATCCCGCCGCCATGACAAACGCCAGGGTGGTGCTGCGCTTGAACCCCAGCGCCAGCAGCATGGACATCACGATCGGGGTGAGGATCAGCGCCGCGCCGTCATTGGCGAATAAAGCGGAAACGGCGGCGCCCAGCAGGATGGTATAGCTGAACAGCCGCCGGCCCCGGCCGTTTCCCCAACGGCCGATATGCAGCGCCGCCCAGGCAAAAAAGCCGCATTCGTCGAGCAGCAGGCTGATAATGATGATGGCGATAAAGGTGGCGGTGGCATTCCAGACAATTTGCCACACCACGGCGATATCCGCCACCTGCACCACGCCGCTCGCGAGCGCCAGCCCGGCGCCCAGGGTGGCGCTCCAGCCGATGCCCATTCCCTTGGGCTGCCAGATAACCAATAGGATAGTGAATATGAAAATGGTGATGGCCGCTGCCATTGCGCCTCTCTGTAAAATTTATTTGGAGATGACCCTTAACGGCAGCAACAGCGGTAAAACGCCGATAAGCATCAGCGCGACAATGTTCAGCGCGGGGACAATACCGATACGATCGCCGATGGCGCCATAGACGATAGGCATCAAGGCGCCGCAGCCCAGGGAAATGGTATAAAAAATGGAAAAAGCGCGCGTCTGCTGGCCCGGTTTGGCCAGTTCCGCCACGGTGCCGTACAGGATGGAAGAGGTGCCGTTAAGCGCAATTCCGAGTGGCACCAGCAGCAGATAACTGGCGGTTAACGGGGTAAACAACAGGGCAATGATAAGGCCGGCGGTAAGGACTTCGCTGGCGGCCACGGTGCGTAAAATTCCAAGCCTGGGCGCCAGCGCGCCGCAGACCAGTTTACCGCAGGCGCCGCCGATGAAAATGGTGGTCAAGGCAAAACCGATGTCGGCCGGCGTGGCCCCCTTGGCCGCCAGTAAGAAAGGCAGGAAGGTCAGGGTGCCGGCGCGCGTGGCGTTATCCAGGCTGCCGATGACGCACAAGGATGTAAAGGCGAACCGGCGTTTGGCCTCGGGCACGCGCGGCGAGGTGGCGTAGGCGGCGCTTTCGCCGCCCGGCGCCGGCGCCGGCGTCGCGCCGGGCTGTCCGGCCACGGTTTTCGGCAATAAAAACAGCAGTCCGACCGCCACCAGGATGCCCAATACCGCAATCGCCCGGACCGACGACCCCCAGGCGATAAACAACAGCAAACCGGAAATCGCGCTGGGTATCAGGCACTTGCCGACGTCGCCGAAAAAATTATAGGTGCTGAGCGCCAGCCGGGTCTGCCGGACATTAAAATAGTGTGAAATATAGCTCGATGCCAGCGGGTGCTGCACGCTGGCGCCCATGCCGCCCACGATAATCAACGCCATCAGTTCGACGATGCCGCTTGAGAAGCCATATAAAAACAACGCCGCGGACAACAGCAGCGTTCCGGCGATCAACAGCCTGCGCTCGCCAAAGGATTTGCCCAGTTCCCCCGCCGGGATTTGCCAAACGGCGAGCGAGCCGGAAAAAAGCGTCTTGAGCAGCCCGATTTGCATCATGGACAGGCCGAACTGCTGTTGCCACACGGCGAACAGCAGGTAGTGCATATCGGTTGCGCCGTCATGATATAAATGCGCCAGACTGGCCGCGCCCAGCACTTTCCGCCCGGAGGCGGCAAGGGGTAAAGCCTGTTCAGGCTGAGAATCTTTTACCGTGGTCATAGCAATCCAGTTGATTATAAAGCCTGTCCACACAGGCGTCAGCGGCGTGGCCGTCTCGCCGCGCACCGTTCAGCCGGCAAGGTGGCAGGCAACATAATGCCTGTCGCCAGTGCTGCGATCAACCGGGATTTGCTCAAGGCAAAGCGGCATCGCGTGCGGACATTTGCCGCTGAAAACGCAGCCCCGGCCCTGGTGCGCCCCCGTATCGGCGCGCGGGACGGGCGCGATGGCCGCGGTGGTTTTCAGGCGCGGGTGGGACGGGGGAATCGAGGCCAGCAGGTATTGGGTATAGGGGTGGCGGGGATCGGTGAACAGCGCCTCCGTTGGCGCTTCCTCCACCAGGCGTCCCCGGTACATCACGCCGATACGATCGGCGATATGGTGCACGACGCTGAGATCGTGGGCGATAAATAAATAGGCGAAACCGCTTTCCCGCTGCAGCTCCAGCAGCAGATTGAGGATCTGCGACTGAATCGAGACATCCAGCGCCGACACCGGTTCGTCGCAGACGATAAGCCGGGGATTAAGCACCAGCGCTTTGGCGATGCCGACGCGCTGGCGCTGCCCGCCGGAAAATTCATGGGGATAACGCTTGGCGTCCGCCGGGCTGAAGCCCACCTTGGCAAGCAATCGGCCCACGCGGGCTTCCCGTTCGGCGCGATCGCCGATGCCGTGGATAATCAAGGGTTCCGCCACGCTGTAACCAATGGTGCGCTTGGGATCAAGCGAAGACAGCGGGTCCTGGAATATCATCTGGATATCCCTGCGCAAGGCGCGCAGCGGCGCGGCCGACAGGCTGAACATATCCTGTCCGGCAAAGTCGGCGCTTCCGGAGGTGGCGTCGGTAAGGCGCAGCAGCGTCCTGCCGGTGGTGCTCTTGCCGCTGCCCGACTCGCCCACCAGGGCGTAGGTTTCCCCCGGGTCAATATAAAAACTGACGTCATCCACCGCGTTAATCCACCGGCTGCGAAAGCCCTGGCGGACCTTGAATCTTTTCGTCAGGCGGCGGACGCTTAACAGGGGCGGCGGATAACCGGCGATAGGGTTCATGACGCTGATTCCCGCTCAAGTTGCTCCGCTTTCCAGCAGCGCACGGCGTGGCGCGGGCCTTCCGCGCCGGCCGCGCGCCGGTCCGGCAACGTTGCAAGCGGCGGGTGGCGCCGGCATATGTCGCCGGCAAACGGGCAGCGGGGCGCGAAACCGCAGCCGGCCGGGCTTTCGCTCAACGGCGGCACGCTGCCCTTGATTTCCGCCAGGCGGGATTGACGCGCGCCCCCAAGCGACGGGATGGCCGCCATCAATCCCCTGGTATACGGGTGCCGTGGCCGGTCAAACAACGTCATGACATCGGCTTCCTCCACTATTTCCCCCAGATACATGACGATTACCCGCTGGCACATCTGGGCGACGACCGACAAATCATGGGTAATCAGTACAATACCCATGCCGTTGGCGGCTTTGAGCGACTCCAGCACCTGGAGGATTTGCGCCTGGATCGTCACATCCAGCGCGGTGGTGGGTTCATCGGCAATCAGCAGCGCCGGATGGCAGGCAACGGCCATGGCGATCATGACCCGCTGGCGCATACCGCCCGAAATTTCATGGGGATAGGCGGCGAAACAGCGCGCCGGGTCGTTGATGCCCACCTGATCCAGCAGCCGGAGGACCCGCGCCTGACGCTGCCTGCGGGACAGGTCGGCGTGCAGCCGGAGGCTTTCGCCTATCTGGCGGCCGATGGTGAACAGCGGGTTTAAGCTGGACAGGGGATCCTGGAAGATCATGGCCAGCGTATTGCCCTGGATCGCGCGCCGCTCGCGCAGCGATAACCCCAGCAAGTCACGGCCGTTAAAGCGCACGCTGCCCTGCGTCTCGGTAATGCGTGGGTCCAGCAGTCCCATGATGGCTTCGGCGGTGACGCTTTTGCCGCACCCGGATTCACCGATAATGCCCAGGGTTTCATGTGCCTTCACCGCGAAGGACAGGCCGCGCACCGGCCTGACAATGCCCTGTTCAGTGGCTATTTTCACCACCAGGTCATGCACCGTGAGCAACGCGTCGCCGGATATCATACTGTTTTCCATAAAATCTAACGCCTGGTTCTTAATGTAGCCAGCACATGCCGTGGCAGGGGGCGGAGGGTGGGATCCAGCAGGTCGCGTATCCCGTCGCCGAGAATATTCAGGGCGAAGATCAGGACGATAATCGAGATGCCGGGGAAAAAGGTCATCCACCAGGAGGTAAAGATCACTTTTTTGCCTTCCAGTAACAAATTGCCCAGACTGGGGATTGGCGCCGGCACCCCTGAGCCGAGAAAGCTTAACGCCGCCTCGGTGAGGATGGCCACGGAAAAGATAAACGTCATCTGCACGATAAAAGGCGACATCACATTCGGCAGAATGTGGCGCCAGATAATGCGCCCGCTGGTCGCGCCCTGGGCGCGCAGTCCCTCGATATAATTCTTTTCCTTTATCACCAGCGCCGCCGAGCGCACCACCCGCGCAATGGAGGGGATGTACACTAATGACAGCGCCAGCACCACATTAAGGGTATTGGGTCCCAGGATGCCGACGATGGCAATGGCCAGCAGCAGCGAAGGGAAGGCGAACAGGCCGTCGCAAATGCGCATGGCAATCAGATCCACCGGCCGGTACCAGGCCGACAGCAGTCCGGTTATCAATCCGAATACGCCGGCGGCCGCGGCGACCGACAGTCCCACCAGCAGGGAGATGCGAATGGCGTAGGCTACCCGGGTAAACACATCGCGGCCAAAGTTATCGGTGCCGAACCAATGCTGCGCGGTCGGACTTTTCAACCGGCTGAGGGCATCAAGGGCATAAAGATCGTAAGGGCTGAAATAGCTTCCGGCCAGCGACAGCGTCACCAGCAGCAGCAGTATAACGCCGCCGGCCAACATCATTTTATGGCGCAGTAAACCCGGCATGGCGCGGCCCCCTTCTTATGGCATGGCATGGCGCCGTGCGATGCGGACATCTGTGCCGGCCCGGCATTATGCACCCACGTTAATGCGCGGGTCGATAAACCCAAACGACAGGTCGACCAGCAGGTTAATCAGCACGTAGCTGGTGGTAATCAACAGCACCGATCCCTGGATCACGGTAAAATCCCGTCGCTCGATGGAGTCGATAATCAACAATCCGACGCCTGGAATGCCGAATACGCTTTCAATCACGATGGCGCCGGTGACCAGGGAGCCGAAAGATTCGCCGCAGATATTCAGCACCGGGATCCAGGCGTTTTTAAACGCGTGGCGCAGCAATACCCAGCGCTCGGGAACGCCTTTGGCGCGCGCGGTCTTGATGTAATTCTCATTGAGCACGTCCAGCATCACCGCCCGGGTCATGCGCGCCAACAGCGCGGCAATGCGGATGGCCAGCGCCAGCGCCGGCAGGAACAGGTAATGCAGATTTTGCCACAGGCTCTGCGGGTCTGATTTATAGCCGATCACCGGGAACCAGCGCAGGTGGACGGCAAAAAAGAAAATCAGGAACAGGCCAAGCAGGAAACCCGGAATCGACAGTCCAAAGGTCGCCAACGCCATGATCAGGCGATCGGTAAAACGCCCGCGCCGGTACGCCGCCGCGATACCGCCCAGGATCCCGAGCAGCATGGCCATGGCCTGCGCCAGGAACGCCAGCGAGAGCGTGGGTTTAAGGTGCTGGGTGAACAGCGTCATCACGCTTTCCCGCATAAACAGCGATTGGCCCAGGTCGCCTTGCAGGATGCGGGAAAACCACAGCCAGAACTGCTCGGCCAGCGGCCGGTTAAGGCCAAGCCGGTCGCGCATCGCCAGCACGTCGTCCGGCCTGGCGTCATTGCCGAGAATGACCAGCACCGGATCGCCCGGCGCAAGATGCACCAGGCAGAATACCACCACCGCCACCACCAGCAGTACCGGGATCAACGCCAACAGCCGGTGCAACGCATACCATAGCATCTGCTTATCCTTGCCGGCCGTTACCGGGCCGGCGGCGGGCCGCGACAAAACCTGGGAGCGCCAACATTATTTATCCGCTACCTGCACATTCCATAGGATCGGGCCGATCAAATCAGCGTAGCCCTTGACGCCGTCCTTGATGGCGATGGGTTCCGGCTGGGTATGGCCCAGCACAATCACCGGCAGGTATTGCCAGGTCAGCACGTGCAGTTTGTCCACCAGCGGTTTGGCCTGTTTCAGCGAAGGGGCCTGCTTGATTTGATCCAGCACCTGGTCGATGTCGGGACTGTTGGACCAGCCGGGGAAATTAGCCCGCGAGTCGAGGAACGGGTATTGATGTAGTACCTGGCGCATGGAAAATTCCAGGGCGCAGAGATCGAAGTTTTTCGGATCCTGGCGGCGCTGCAGGACCGTTGGCCAGTCATAGACGTCCAACCGGGACTTTACGCCGATTTGCTTGAGCACCTGTTGGGCGACTACCGCCAGGTTGTAGAGCTCGGCATATTCCTTGGTGGCGATGATCACCACCTCCTGCCCCTGGTAACCGGACTCCTTGACCAGCCTGCGGGCCTCGTCGAGCTTATGGATGTTATAGAAAGGCTTGCCGGCACCGCTATACCAATCCACCTGCTGCGGAAATCCCAGGGATGAATCGGCGCTGAAGAAACGCGCGTCGCTGTAGCCGGCCAGCAGCACGTTGTCGACATCCAGCGCGGTGTTGAACGCCTGGCGCAGTTTGGCGTCGGCAAACGGACCGGTTTTTTTGTTAAACAAATAGGTGATAAGCGAACCGCCGGATGCCGGGGCGAATAACTGGATGCCCGGCGCCTGTTTAAGCTGGTCGATATTGTCCTTGGGCAGGTTGAATACCAGGTCGTATTCGCCGGTCAGCGCGCCGGCCAGCCGCGTGGATTCATCGGTAACATAGCGGAAAAAAATATCTTTCACATAGGCGTGCTTTTCACCCGACAGGCCGCTGGACGGTTCACTGCGGGAGACATAGCCGTCAAAACGGGCGAGGTGCAAATATTCGCCTTGTTTAAATTCCGCCAGCTTATAGGGACCGGTGCCGATAAGCTCGGTCACCGGACTTTTGCTCTCATTGGCCTTATCGATGATGCTTTTCGGCATGATGGCGGCAATATTCTTCACATCGGCCAGGATATTGAGCGTGATGAGCGACGGCGTTTTCAGGGTTAATCGCACGGTTAACGGGTCGATTTTGGCAAAACCGGCGCCCGGCAGATTGGCTTTTCCCTGGGTGGACAGCGCCAGCCAGCGGTTCATTGAGGCGACCACGTCGTCCGCGGTCAGCGGCTGGCCGTTTTGAAAGACAATATGGTCGCGCAGGGTAAAGGTATAAACCAGCCGATCCTCGCTGAGCTGGTAATGATCGACCAGCTCCGGCACCGGCTCGAATTTATCATTAATCACAAACAGCTCTTCGAAAATATGGCGGTCGACATCCGACGTGGCGTTATTGGTGGTCAGATAAGGATCCAGGGTGCCGGGCCGGTTGCCATAGGCGATATTCAGGGTGCCGCCGCCGGTGGCCGGGGCGGCCTGCGCCGCCGCGGGGTATCCGGGCAGGGCCGCGCACAGTAACAACAGGGCAGCGTTAAACCGCGAGGTGTGCATTCAAATCATCCTTGCCAAAAAAGTGAGTGAGGCGGCGAACCGTGCTGGTGGGCATGAGCGGCCCCAGCCTATCCACCGTTAGCCTATGCGCAGCCGGAAAAGAGGCCCGATCAGGCGACGTTTGCCGTTAGCGGCGGCGCCGGTTGCGCTTGCTGTTGGGCAAATTCCTGTTTTACCCGCTGTAGCAGCGCCGCGTCGGTCAGCAGCCGGTAGCCGGTTTTAGCCAATACCCGGGCGCCGGTGACCAGCGCCTGATAGCCCCGCGGTGAATTGGCGGCCTCGCGAAACGCCACCGTATGGCCGATAAGATCGTCGGGGCCTATCTTGATATAAGGATGCGCGGTCGGGACGGCATGGCTGATATCGCCGGCGTCGGTGGAGCCCAGTCCGTCCTTGGGCGTCAGATCCACCTGTTCGCCATGGGCGGTCAGCACGTCGAGCAGCAGGGTGTTAAGGGCCTGGTTTATGCGAAAATCGCGCGGTCCCACCTGGTGTTCAATCTCGACGCGCGTGCCGGTGGCCAGCGCCGCCCCCTCGGCAATGGCGCGGATGCGCGGTTCCAGGGCTATCACTTCCTCGCGGGTATTGGCGCGGATGTAATAATGCGCCGCGGCGAATTCCGGGATGACGTTCGGCGCCTGGCCGCCGTCGGTAATAATGCCGTGCACCCTGACGCTTGCGGGCAGTTGCTGGCGCAGCACGCTGATGCCGTTATAAAGCAGTACCACGGCGTCCAGGGCGTTGATACCCAGATGTGGGGAACTGCCGGCGTGGGAAGGCTTGCCGTAAAAATTAAAATACAGATGATTGTTGGCAAGCGACGGGCCGGACAGGCGCGTGCGGCCGGCGGGATGGATCATCAGGGCGACATCGACCTGGCGCAGGAAGCCATGTTCGACAAATCGGGCTTTGACATTGCCGTTAAGGCCGCCCGGCCCTTTTAAACCGCCTTCTTCCGCCGGGGTGCCCAGCACCACGATCCTGCCGCCGGTTTCCGCCAAGGTTTCCGCCAGCGCAATGGCGGCGGCGACGCTGGTCACGCCGATAATATTGTGTCCGCAGGCGTGGCCGATGCCTATCAGGGCATCGTATTCCGCCAGATAGGCTACGGTCGGCCCGGGTTTGCCGCTGTCCCGGACGGCGTAAAATGCGGTTTCATGGCCGGCCACGCTGGACGTCACGGTAAATCCCGCCTGGGTCAGCAGGCCGGTAAGGATGTTATTGGCGTAATATTCATTATTGCCGGTTTCCGGATGGGCATGTATATCCTTGCTGACGGCAATATAGTTTTCCCGCTGCCGGTCGATGGCATCGTCAATCCGTTTTATCACGTTATCGGTGGACATGATTAACCTCATAAAGAGATAAGTAGCGTGAGGGCATGGCTTAAAACCATACACCACTTTGTATTTGAGCTTAAAATGAAAATAGCGCATAACCTTAGTGAATTTCCGCGCCCTTGTTGCCAATAGGTTATTAATGACAAAGAGAAGGTATAAAGCGCCGCCGCCCGGTCTTTGGCGTTACATTATTTGGTTATAACCAAGTCGTAAATATAAAAAGATTAAATTTCAAATAGATAACGTGATTTTGTTAAAGTGGCGCACCGTTTTTCTCAATGTCGGTAAAAAATTCGATCAATTATTGGCCGCGATTGCTGAATTATTGTTCATGTCGCCGAACTTTAGCGCAGCGGCAAGCGTATTGCCGGTTATTCACTTTAAACATTCATATATTAGCTAAATGAGATTGATGCTTTGCCTTTATACTGTGCGTCTTGCTAAGACCCTCACAATAAAATGACTCGTTATCATTTATAGGAATTATTATGCGTAAAATAATGACGGCGGCGCTTGGCGCGGCCAGCTGGTTAATTTCATTATCCCCGGCATTGGCCGCGGCGGTGCCGGACGAAGTGCGCATAGCCTATAGCGGCGGCTCCCAGGTGTTAATGCTGGCGAAGGCGGACGGCAGCCTGGAAAAAGCGTTGGGCACCAAGGTGAAATGGGTGCAGTTCGCTTCGGGCGCCGACGCGCTGAGCTATTTCGCAAGCGATGCCATCGATATCGCCAATTTTGGCTCCAGTCCGGCCACCGCCGGCATTGTGCGCAAGCTGCCGGTGAAAATCGTCGGCGTTTCGGGGGTGATTGCCACTTATGAACGCCTGATTGGCAAGCAGGGCATTAATGGTTTGCAGGATATCGAAGGCAAACGGGTCGGCTATCCGCCTAACTCTACCTCCCAGTATGCGTTGGAAGCGGCGATTGCCGTGCATAAGCTCGACCGCGCCAAGATCACCCTGATCCCGCTGCGTCCGGCGGAAATGGTGGCCGCCTGGAAGCGGGGCGATATCGACGCCGGGTATGTCTGGGCGCCCTTTGCCCAGGAGCTGGAAGCCTCGGGCGGCCATCAGGTTTTTGCCACCAAGGATCTGCAGAAAGACGGTTATCTGATTTATAACAACTATGTGGTGCGCACCGCGTTTGCCCGGCAATATCCCCAGGTGGTGACCAGCTTCCTGAAGGTGCATCAGCAAAAAGTGGATGAGTTCCGCCGCGATCCCGAGGCCGCCGCGGCAATCGTCGCCAGGGAAGTGGGCGCGCCGGTGACCACCGCCACCAATACCCTGGCGGGCCTGGAATACCCGTCCATCACCGAACAGGGCACCGCCGCCTGGTTGGGCGACGGCACCGATACCGATCGCAGCGGCATCGGCCAGGCGGTAAATAAAACCGCTCATTTCCTGGAAAGCACCGGCGAGGTGCGTCAACGCGATATTCCGGCCACCTGGAACGATGCGATTGATTCCAGCTATATTCGCCAGGCCGCGGGTAAATAAAAACCGCCATGAAAGTTGTCAATCATATCGCCATCAGCGTCATTTCGGTGACGCTGTTTTTTCTGCTCTGGCAAGTCGCCGGGGAACGCCGGTGGGTCGATCCGTTGCTGCTGCCGCCGTTATCCGATCTGGCGCAAACCTCGGTTGAGCTGTGGCATGACGGCTATCGCCAGGTACCGCTTTGGCAACATATCGCGGTCAGCCTGGCGCGGGCGCTGAGCGCCTTTGCCGTCGCCATTGTCTGCGGCATCCCGCTGGGACTGTTGATGGGGCTGTCGGAGCCGGTCGCCGCCGCGCTTAATCCGTTTGTGCAGTTTCTGCGGCCGTTGCCGAAGATTGCCCTGATCCCGCTGGCGGTGGTCTGGCTGGGGATTGGCGAGTCGTCAAAATTTTTCCTGATTTTTATCGCCACCTTCCTGAGCGTGGTGGTGGGCGCCGCCGCCGCGGTGGAGCGCATCGGCAACGCCAGGATCCTTGTCGCGCAGACCCTCGGCGCCTCGCGCCGGCAGATTTTCTGGCGCGTGGTGCTGCCCGATACCCTGCCCGAACTTTTTACCAGCGTGCGGTTATCCATCGGCGTCGGCTGGACGTCGCTGATTGCCGCCGAACTGGTGGCGGCCACATCGGGCCTGGGCTGGATGGTGATCAACGCCAGCGCGTACCTGCGCACCGATATCGTGATGATCGGCATCCTGCTGCTCGGCGCCATCGGCTATCTACTGGATCTGGCGATCGTGGGACTGCAAAAATGGCTGGTGCCCTGGGCGGGAAAGAACGCATGACGGCGCATATCGACGTTGACCATATTACGCTGTCCTTTGCCGGGAAACAGGGCGTCCTGACGGTGCTGGAGGACGTTTCCCTGACGCTTGCCAAAGGGGAATTCGTGGTGTTGCTCGGCCCTTCCGGCTGCGGAAAATCCACCATCCTGAACCTGATTGCCGGTTTTATCCCGGTGCGGCAAGGGCGCGTTCTGTGCGCGGGTCGGCCGGTCAAGGGACCGCATCCGAGCCGGGGCATGGTATTCCAGCAGCCCAATTTATTCCCCTGGCTGTCGGTACTGGACAACGTTACCTTCGGCGCGCGCATGGCCGGGCGGAAAAAAGCGGCGGCCAATGGCGACGCCAATGCCTGGCTGAACCGGGTCGGACTGGCGGGTTTTGAACGGCATGCGACCTGGCAATTGTCCGGCGGCATGAAACAGCGGGTGGCGCTGGCGCGGGCCTGGCTGCCCGACCCTGAGGTGCTGCTGATGGACGAACCCTTCGGAGCGCTGGACGCGCAAACCCGGATGATGATGCAAGAGCTGCTGCGGGAGGCCTGGAAGCAGACCGGCACGACGATCCTGTTTGTCACCCACGATGTGGAGGAGGCGCTGTTTCTCGCCGACCGCATCCTGGTGATGTCGGCGCGGCCGGGCAAAATCGCCGAAGAGGTGGCGCTGCCCTTTGGCCCGGATCGGGATATCGAGACCCTGGCGCAGTCCCCCGGTTATAGCGATATCAAACAACAGGTATTGCACCGGGTGCGCACCGAGGCCCGGCGCTCTATGCGGTAAACAACGTAGGCCGCCGCGCGGCGGCCTACGTTCCCGGTCCCGCCGGGGGTAGGGGAGGCGGCCGCCGCGGCATCCCGGCCTTTAGCGCGGCAGCGGCCTGGGCGCGCCCAGTCTGGTGGCCAGCAGGGACAGGCCGTAACACAGCAGGTAATAAATCACGCCGATAAAGACAAATATCTCGGTGGGATAGATTTGCTCGCGGTTATTGACCTGGCCGGCCACGGTGGTCAGCTCCGGCACGTTAACGATAAAGGCCAGCGAGGTGTCCTTGACCAGTGAGACCATTAGCCCGATATAGGACGGCAGCAGGTTAGGCATTGCCTGCGGTAATAGAATCCGGCGCAGGATCTGCCATTCCCCCAGTCCCGAGGCCAGTCCCGCCTCCACCTGGCCCGGCGGCAGGGCGTTCAGGCCGGCGAGAGTGGTATGCATGACCGCCGCCGAGGTAAACCAGGCCAGGGCCAGGATCACCGTCAGCGGACCGGGTATCGAGCCGCCGAACAGGATGGGCAACAGGAAAAACATCCAGAAGATGACAAAAATCAGCGGAATGCCGCGGATGATTTCGGCCCAGATAAACAGCGCCCGGCGCGTCCACCCCTGATAGCGCCATGCCAGGCATGCCAGCGCGACGCCGATGACCAGCGCCAGCACGCCGCCGCACAGCGCCATAATCAGCGTCAGCATCACGCCGCCCGGCTGGCCGTCGGCCAAACGACCCCACAGCAGATAGGTCAGGTTATTGAGGATCACGTCGGTATTAAAGGTCATGGCGAGCTCCGCTTATCGGTCCGCCGGGGGGCGGCGCATCGACATCGGCGGTCGGCAGCAGCGGCTGCCTTTTGTCGCCCCGCTTGGGACCCGCCAACATCAACAGCGATCCCATCGCCACCCCCAGCAGCAGATAGAGCCCGGTTCCCACGGCAAAACCCTCCAGCGCGTGGGCGTTATAGCTCTCCACCCGTCCTATCTGATAGGTCAGTTCGGCAAAGCTGATGCCGCTTGCCAGCGACGAGAGCTTCATCAGGTTCAGGTATTGCCCCACCAGGGGTTGCCAGGCGTTAAGCAGCCCCTGCGGCAACAGCACCCGGCGCAGGATTTGCCATTGGCTGAGCCCCTGCGACAGCGCGGCCTCGGTTTGCCCCCGCGGCACGGAATTCAGCCCCGCCTGGATTTCTTCCAGCAAAAACGCCGCGCAGAACAGGGCCAGGCCCCAGGCGGCGCAAAGGAACTCCGGCGCCAGCCACAGAACGTTGCCCGGCAGTACCGACCAGGCGTGCATATCGCCGATATAAAAACGCGCGCTCTGCGGCAACGCGCCCCAGGCGGCAAAATACCAGAACAATAACTGCACCAGCAGCGGCGTGTTGCGAAACACCGACACATACGCCGCCGCCAGGGCGCGGCCTAACCGTCCCGGCGCCAGGCGCAGCGCCAGCAGCAGCAGCGTTATCAGCGTCGCCGCCAGGCAGCCGAACAGGGTGACATACAAGGTGGCGGCAAAACCAGACAGGATCCATTGCCAGGGCTGGCCGGTCAGCACGCCGGCCCAATCCAGGTGCCCGGCCATCAGCTTTCCTCCAGGCGCGCATGCAGCGGATTAAGCACCTTCTGCAAAAAACGCCGCGCGCGCGGATGAACCGGCGCGGTGAAAAAGGTCTCCGGGTCGGCCTGCTCCAGAATCACGCCGCCGTCCATAAACACCACCCGGTCGGCAATCTCGCGGGCAAAGCTCATCTCGTGGGTGACCACTATCATGGTGATGCCGCTGTGGGCCAGTTCCTGCATGACCTGCAGCACTTCACCGATCATCTCCGGGTCCAGCGCCGAGGTCGGTTCATCAAACAGGATAAGGGTTGGGTCGGTGGCCAGGGCGCGGGCAATCGCCACCCGCTGCTGCTGGCCGCCGGACAGCTGCGCCGGCAAAAAAGACGCCTTATCGCCCAAACCCACCCGCTCCAGCAGGGTTTGCGCCTTGGCATGGGCTTTCGCCCTGGTCCAGCCGTGTACGGCCACCAGCGCCATGCCGACATTGTCCAGGGCGTCAAGATGGCCGTAAAGGTTAAATTGCTGGAACACAAAACCGATATGGGTGCGCAATTCGCGCAGCGCGCGGCCCGTCAACGCCGAGGTGGGACGCCCGTCGATCAGGATTTCACCGCCGCTTAAGGTTTCAAGCTGGTTGATCAGGCGAATCAGGGTGGATTTGCCCGACCCCGAGGGGCCGCATATAGCCACCACCTCGCCGCGCCCGACCAGGAAATCCACCTGATGGATCACCTGATGCGGCCCGAAATATTTATCTGCCTGGCGAAATTCGACCGCGGGGGGAAACGGTGGGGCAGGGGAATCCGCCGCCGGGGCGGCGGATGCTTGCGGATTGTCGTACTGGGATTGCATTAATTCAGCCCGATTATTTCGCTGTAATAGTAAACAAACGTGGTTGCGGCGATTTGGTCTGGGGACCGAACCACGTATTATAAATGGAGGTGGCCTGGCCGTTTTTTTCCAGTTTCAGCAGTTCGCCGTTAACGAACGAGAGCAGCGCGGTCTCGTCTTTCTTCACCCCGACGCCGATCTCCTCTTTACTCAGCAGCTCCGGCAGCACCTTGTATTTGGCTTTATCCGGCGCGCCGTCCAGCAGCCCGGCCAGGATGGTACTGTCCTGGGTAATGGCCTGAACGTTGCCGTTGCGCAGCGCCGTCAGCGCCAGCGGGATATCGTCATAGGACAGGACGCGCGCGTTCGGGAAACGATGATGCAGTTCCTGCTCGCCGGTAGTGCCCTTCACCGCGCCGATACGGGCGTTGGCATAGCCGTCCAGTTTATCCGGCGCATTCACCGGCACCAGGAACTGCTGCCCGGTCACAAAATAAGGTATGGAAAAATCGATGACCTTGGCCCGTTCCGGGGTGATGGTGATATCGGCCACGATAATATCGGCTTTGCCCGATTGCAGCAGCGGAATGCGGTTGGCCGGATTGGTCGGCACCAGCTCCAGTTTAACGCCCAGGGACGAGGCCAGCGCCTTGGCGAAGTCCACGTCGTAGCCGACGATATTATGGGTTTTGGCATCCACGGAACCAAACGGCGGATTGGAATCGAAGGTGGCGACGCGAATAACGCCGGCCTGCTTGATATCGGCCAATTGATCGGCGTGAGCGGCGACCGAGGCGACACTGCCCAGGGCTAAAACAGTCAACAGCGATAATGCTGAATGACGGCTATTAATGAATAAGGCCATTTGCTTTTCCTTGATATAATTTTAATATAATTTAACCACTTGTTGGTGTTATTCCAGCAGCGTGGTTTTCTGAAGAGGAATATTGCATAGGCAAAGATAATTAACCACGTATAAAAAAGCATATGTTTATCACCGCTAAGCATAAGAAAAACTTATGACCTTTTCAGGCCCGCGTGTCAAGGGCGTTTATTCCTCGCAGTAGGGCAAAACCCGGCGGTTGAGGCGCGGCGTGAATAAGAATAATAATTATTTCTTAAATCGAGGGATATTAATATTATCGCGCACGTTATTGATGGTTTATTAACCCGCTGAAAAAGCCAGGCTGATAAATCACCCTTCTGACCTTATCAGCTCGGCTTATTGCCGAAGCATTAAGCCGGTGTGAGTAAAACGTTATCGCGGGACAGCCCGAATGGGTAACCAGGTTAATTGATTACCGGATTGGATAGGTTCAGCCGGCCGACGGTCTGTTCAAACTGCGCCTCGTCGCCCGGCGGCAGTTTTTTAAACGACACTTTGCCGCGATACACTTCGGAATCGATTTGCACGATTTTCGGCTGGGTGCTCAGGTTGCCGACGGCGACGCAATAGTTGGTCACCTCGCTCAGCGACGGATCCCAGATATCGGCCATTTTATTGCAGTCGTCAATCCATAAAAATTTATCCTTGGCATTCAGCTTGGCCAACTGCTGTTTTAACGGCGCGGATAAATAGACGTCAAACATAGGCTCGATATTATGTTGATCAATTTTTAAAATTAGCGGAATCTTGAATTTGACGCCGGAGAAGCCAATGGTTTTCTCATTAACATCGATTTTATATTTTTTTATCGTGGTCGGGAAATCCCATTGCCGGATCACATCGGGTATCCATGCGGTTATTTTGTCGTCGATATTGAGAAAATAGCTCGACAACGACGTGGAGGACAAACTGCTCCTGCCCAGGCCGATATAGTTATCTCCTCCCAGCACATCCAGCACGGTGGCGCCGTTATCCAGCGTGCTGCGTTTAACATTGCTGACCTGGCGCTGTTCGGTATCGCCGCGCACGATAAAGAACAGATCCTTTCTGTCGTGCTGGTTCAGAATATCGTAGGCGGTATTATTCATGGCCAGATGATCGGAAGACACCACGATCACCGTATTTTTAAAATAGCCGGACTCGCGGATGCGTTGGATAAGCCGGGCAATATGCTCCTGACTACAGGCCACCGCGCTTAGCGAGCTGTTTTCCGTATTATCATATTCATAGGAACGGTTGGTGCAGGATTGAGAAAGATATCCGTCGGGATGATGGGTGTCCACGGTCAGCGCGAATAAGGCAAACCGCTGATTTTTTTGTGATAACGCCAGGAACTTATCATACACCAGGTCCAGTAGGGTATCGTCGTACCAGCCCCATTCGTTACGGTAATCAGGATCCTTGACCAGTTCCCTCAATTCCTGGAAGCCATATATATGCTCAAAACCATGGGACTTCAGGAACAGGCCTTTACCGGCAAACGCCAGGTCGGCCCCCTGGTAAAAATAGGTATCATAACCCGAAGCGTGCAGGATATCCCCCAGACAGGTGTCGTGGGGATAAAAGGTCGATAATGAACTCGAGGCGTTGCCGTCGAAGGGGGCGAATAAAGGAATGCCGCACTGGGACGCCACCATGCCGGCAATGGTATAGCCGGTGCCGGGCAATTGGCTGGTATTGCTGAAATCGATGGAGTTATCTTTTTGGCCGCTGAGCGCGGTGGTTAAACCGGCAAAAGTATCCGCGTCAAAATAGGTTCTTTCCAGGCTTTCGGCGTAAATATAAATCAGGTTGGGACTGTTGGCCGGCAGAGGTTTACTGGGGGTTCTGTAGTAGGTGTTGAAATCCGTATCGCCGCTTGCCAGCTGGGATTTGACCAGTCCGGCGATTTCTCCGCTGGCCGGCGTGGCAATCACCGCGACGATGGACAACAACAGGGCCAGCAGGCTGTAGGCCGCCCGCCCGCCGCCCGCCTTTCTCAATAGCAGCAGCCAGGACATGAGGGCGAACACCAGCACGGACGCCAGCAGGAAGCCGGCAAAAGGCAAAATATATTTGCCCAACCCGGCGCCGGTCAAACTGCTGGTCAGGGTATATAACACCGAGTCATTAATGCCGGCGCCGGTAAAATAATTACTGGCTACCCGGATTAAATTGAGCAGAATATAAATGCCTAAAAAAAACAGCACCAGAGAAAATAAATATTTATTTTTTTTGCCCTTGGCTGAATAAATAATAACCGACGCCAAAAATAATGCTATCGACAAAGTTTCCGCAGGCATTGTTCTCCCTCCTTCCGGCAACAAGGGAAAAACCCCCGGGTTAAGCAGCAGCGTCTCAAGGCGGTCTTCCGGTAAGCGGTGCTCGATAGGTATTTTTATAGCAATTTATCCGCGCCGGCGCGAGGGATCATTACAATTTTGTGACCACACGCGATCGTCCGGTCCGCCGGGGGCCGGCTGGAAAGCGGAATGGCAGGGCGTTAAAATACAGAGGAATTTATAATAATTTGATTTAATTGAATAAATAAATTTAGCCGCCGCCTTGCGCCAAGGGCATGGGTAGCCTTTTTTTGACAAAAAGTTACACTTTTTTTACAGAGAAAAGTCGTGACGCGGGACAAGGCACGCTGCGGCCCTCATGGTTGGGAGCCGCGCAGGAGGAAAATTATTTAGGCAAGGTATAAGCCTGGCGCGCCAGGAGTTTCCAGGCGCCGGAGGCATTTTTCTGCCAAACCTGCATCACGCCGATGTTAACTTCTCCCGGCTTGCCGCCGTCCGCGGTTTTGGCCTGCAGGATATGCCGGACGATGGCGACATCGCCGTCGACCTGCACGGTCTGGTCTTTAAGATCCAGCGTCAGGAATTTGGATTGGCCGGTGACGATGGCATCGACAAACTCGGCATTGTTCTGGATTTTACCGCTGGAGTGACCGTAGGTCAGCGTCGGGGCGCCCACTTTTTCCAGATCGGCTTTTTTCGCGCTGACCATGGCCTGGCGCATGGTTTCAACCGCCTTGGCTACCGCGGTGGTATCCGCGCTTTGGGCGAAACAGCTGCCGCTCAACAATAATGACAGAAGGGCCGCGCCTGCTAATTTTTTCATGGTTATTCCTTACCGATGACTGACTTAAAGAGCGGCAATCCTATCCAACTTTACCGGTCGCCGGTTGTGACCGGCATCATGCATTTTAAAAAAATGATATTTTTATCAAATAAAATAAAACGTTGTTTTGATTATAAGCGTTGCGGCTGGCGGCGGGTGGCATCGTGGAAGTCGTCGGCATGCGCTCTTAGCCCTGCTTCTTATTAGCGCCAGGGCGACCGGCCCCCTGAGGCTTTTGATCCCGCGCACAAAATTTGATCGACAAAATTTTTCGCCGCCTGGCATAAACCGCCAGCGGGCCTAAAGTTAATAATGTATCTATCAGCGGGGATAAGGGGAGAGAAAAAAGGTTTTTTATATAAGCGACTGAAAATTAGTATTTTTAACTTCACGTGAAACTTTTAATCAATGGACGGGAGGTGTGAGCAAACGCACCAAAACGAGCCGGCAATTGCCGGCCCTAACCCTGGTGTGTGTTCTGTTCTTAGCAAGTGTTTAGTTATTCTAAACAACTGTGATGTTAAGTGATGCTAAACAGATAATCAAGTTAACATTACTAATGTATTGAAATGATTCCAAAACGCCTGAAAGAAGCCCGGCATAGGGCCAAGCTGACACAGGAGAAATTGGCGGTCATGGCTGGTATCGATGAGTCCACCGCCCGTTCCCGGATTAGTCAGTATGAAAACGGGATTTATCGTCCCAATTTTGAAACCTGCTGCGCGTTCGCCCGCATCCTTAACGTGCCCGAGTGCTATTTCTACACGTTGGACGATGAGTTCGCCGCCGCGCTGCTGGCGCTTTATGTCGCCCATTCGTCATCGGATACCACGCGCCTGGCGTCGAATGAAGGTGCGGAAGAACGGGAAAAACGCGATGAACTGGAAGAAGACCTGCGAGAAGAAGCCGTGAAAAGAGGTAAAAACAAAGCCTCTGAACGGCATAACCGGCGTTAATCCCTCAGCGGTATCCTGTCATTCGGCCTACCGGCCGACTACCTCGGACGGGCGTCATGGCGCCCGGTTTCCCATACGTTCCCCCCGCCACGTAAAACTTGAGCCGTAAACCGCCCGCCGCGCGATAGTCTGGAAAAGTTAAATGTGTGAAATTATTTCTTGAATCACTAATTAATAAAGATAATAATTCTCATTGCGTTTCAGCATTATTCACCTGTCAATGGAAAGATAAAATGAGAAGGGTATTCAGCTTAAAGCGTTCCACGCTGATGTGTTCGCTGGCGTTTACGGCACCGATGTTCTCCTATGCCGGCGAGACCTTGGTGGTCACCGCCGCCCAGCCCGCCGACACCGCCGATTCGCCGGCCAGCGGCTACACCGCCAAAACCAGCCGCGGCGCCACCAAGACCGATAAGCCGTTGATCACCACCGGGCAGTCGGTATCGGTGGTGACACGTCGGCAAATGGACGATCAGGGCGCCCTGACGGTAAACAGCGCCCTGAATTATACCCCGGGGGTGTTTACCAACTTCGCCGGCGGCGCGACGCGGTACGAAACCGTGTCACTGCGCGGATTTCACGGCGGGGATACCAATAATACCTTTCTGGACGGCCTGCGGCTGATGAGCGACGGCGGTAGCTATAACAATCTGCAAATCGATCCCTGGTTCCTGGAACGTATCGATGTGATCCGCGGTCCATCGTCGGCGCTGTATGGCCAGACCATCCCCGGCGGCCTGGTGATGATGACGTCCAAACGGCCCCGCTTCGCCAGCGAAGGGCATGTCAAACTGATGGCCGGTAATAACGCCACCACCGGCGCGGCGTTCGACTATACCGATGCCCTCAGCGATCAGTGGGCCTTCCGCCTTACCGGCATCACGCGCAATAGCGACACCCAGTACGATCGCCAGCGCGAGGAACGCTATGCCATCGCGCCGTCGCTGCTGTGGCAGCCGGATGACAGTACCTCGCTGCTGTTGAAAGCCTATCTGCAAAAAGACCCCTCGGGAGGCTATCACAGCGCGGTGCCGGCGGACGGCAGCCTGTACGCCAGCAGCGGCTCGAAGCTGAGCCGGGGGTTCTTCGACGGCGAAAGCAGCCTGAATGAATTCAAACGCCGCCAGCAAATTTACGGCTATGAATTTGATCACAGCTTTGACGACGTTTGGTCGTTTCGTTCCAACGGCAGCTATACCCATGCCAACGTCGACCAGCAGCAGGTGTACCAGATTGGCTGGAACCCCGATCGCTCGGCGCTCAATCGGTATTATTCCGGCGAATCCTCTTCGCTTGCCGCCTACGCCATGGATAACCAACTGGTGGCCGACTTCAGCACCGGCGAGGTCCGGCACAGCCTGGTACTGGGCGCCGAATACCATGAATACGTCAATGATCTGTGGGACGACAGCGCCTATGCCACCCAGCTCAATCCGCTAACCGGCATCAGCGGCGGGCCGGGCCTGTTTACCGACTACGGCCTTAGCGTGCCGGGCGTCACGCGCGTCGACGCCAAACGCCGCTACTCCCAGAGCGGCGTCTACCTGCAGGATGAAATGACGCTGGATAAATGGCATCTGGATCTGTCGGGACGCTACGATCGCATCGTGGCGAAAAATACTACCCTTAATACCGATACCACCTACCGGCGCCAGGATGACCACGTCAGCGGCCGCGGTTCGCTGCTCTATGCCTTTGACAGCGGCGTCTCGCCCTATGTCAGCTACAGTCAGGCCATTACTCCCCAGGCGCTGTCCGGCGCCGACGGGAATTTGCTTAAACCGACCACCAGCGAGCAGTATGAAGCCGGGGTGAAATACCAGCCGCCGGGGACGTCCTCGCTGTATACTCTGGCGTTTTACGACCTGACGCAAAAAGACGTGGCCAATCGTATCGTGCAGGGCAGCTATTATGTGCCGGCGGGCAAGGTGCGTTCCCAGGGGATTGAACTGGAGGCGCGCGCGCAGCTTACCGAGCGTCTGGCCGGCATTGCCGGCTATACCTATAACCGTGTGCGGTTCAGGGACGCGGTGGACGGCAACAACGGTAATACGCCCTATGTCACGCCGGATCAGATGGCGTCGCTGTGGGCGCAGTATCGGGCCGATTACGGTATTAACCTGGGGGCCGGGGTGCGTTATATCGGCAGGCAATGGGCGGACAATGAAAATACGTTGCGCGTACCCTCGACAACCCTGCTGGATCTCTCGGCGCGCGCCGATCTCGCCGCCTGGAACCCAGGGTGGAAGGGGGCCTATGTACAGCTCAACGCCAATAACCTCACCGACCGGAAATACGTAGCCGCCTGTTACGGCACCGGCTATTGCTATTGGGGGGCGGAACGTTCGCTGGTGGTGACCCTAGGCTACGATTTCTGACCTTATACGGGCCATCGCGAGATGGCCTCGCTCGAAGGGGTGGCCGGCCTGGCGCGGGATCTGGCGCCGCCGGGGCGGGGGTTAGTTCCGGGGGTATTTATGTTACGCCGGGGGAGTTGGTTCCGGTGGTATTTATGTTACGCCGGTGAGGGTTTCGCTTGCCATGCGTTCGGTGGTGATATGTATCGCCGGGCGCCGGCAAGCGACAAAGGGAGCCGTTCGCCCGGCCCCCTTTGATCCCCGTGCGTCCGGCAGATCGTGCGCCGCTGCGCGGTCCCCGGCAGCGCCTCATCCCGGCTGTTGGACCGCCCGGTTAGCGCTCCCGGCGCTTCCGGGCTTTCGCCGCTCCCGGCGGCTCATCCAGCCGCGATGTGCGCCGCCGGCGCACTCTATGCCGGCACAAGGTCAACACCATCGCCTGTTGGCACAATGACTTTTTCAGGTTCTGCGCGCTATGCGCTAATCGGGAAAAATTGCAGAATTGGTTTTGGGCCAAGTGAAAAAACTGAATGTTCAATGACTAATACCCAATACCCAATACCCAATACCCAAAGCCTGATACCCAAAGCCTGATACCCAAAGCCCAAAGCCCAAAGCCCAAAGCCCAAAGCCCAAAGCCCAAAGCCCAAAGCCTGATACCCACATGCCTGATACCCAGTGTCTGTTGCCAGATACCAGAAACCGCCTATTTTTGCCTTACAGTCTTACCACGGGGTTGCATGATTTTGTGATGGCGCAATCTGCTTCCCACTATACCAACTGTATATAAAACAAATAACCGGATTTTCAAGCCAGGCCTTATCTCAAGCAACAGCGTCGCAATTACCGCATAAAATACATTTTTAACAGCGACATAGGTCCCGGCATAAAGCGCGCTGACGTCGCCTCTGACCCCGGCATGAGCCGCCGGGAGCGGCGAAAGGCCCGGTAGCGCAGGGAGCGCTAACCGGGCCGGTGCATAACGGGGGCATAGGCGGCGGAAGGCATCGCGCAGCGACGCGCGACCTGCCGGGCGCGGGGAAGTCCAGAAGGGGCGCGCGGGCGCCCCTTCTGGTCGCTTGCCGGCACCCGGCAATACCTATACCCCCCCAACGCATGGCAAGCGAAACCCGGCACCGGCCTACCCCAAACGCAGACCCGGCACCGGCACCGGCCTATCCTAAACGCAGACCCGGCACCGCCACCAACCTCCCCCAGCTATCAGGCGGGAACGATAGCGTCATCCACCGCATTGCGCAGCCGCGCCTTCAGCTGGCTGTATTCCGTCTGCACATAGCTTTCCGCCCAGCGCTGATCGGCAATCGCCTCCAGTTTCACCGCGCAATACTTATATTCCGGCGTTTTAGAGATAGGATCGAGATGATCAATGGTCAGCTCATTACAAGCGCCAATCCACCACTGGTAAGTCATATACACCGCGCCCAGGTTAATGCGCTCGCTTACCGACGCCCGGGTAATCACCTTGCCGCGGCGCGACGTTACCCATACCAGTTGCTGATCGCGGATGCCCAGCAGCTCGGCATCCTTCGGGTTGATCTGCACATAGCCCGGTTCGTCGGCCAGGGTGGCCAGTGCGGTACAGTTGCCGGTCATCGAGCGGCAGGAATAATGACCCACCTCGCGCACGGTACAGAGCACCAGCGGGAAATCGCCGTCCACCAGATCCATAGGCGCGCGCCACTCGGCGGCGAACAGCAGGCCCTTACCGCCCGGACGGTCAAACTTATTGCCCGCGTAAAGCCACGGCGTGCCCGGACTGCTTTCCTCGGTGCACGGCCAGGGAATATAGCCGAATCCGGCCAGCTTTTCGTAGGTGGCGCCGGCATACAGCGGGCACAGGCCGCGCAGTTCGTCCCAGATTTCCCGGGTATTGTTGTAATGCATCGGATAACCCAACGCGGTGGCCAGCAGGCTGATGATTTGCCAGTCCGTCTTAACGTTATACTTGGGTTCGACGGCTTTCTCAAAATACTGGAAACCCCGGTCCGCCGCGGTGTATACCCCCTCATGCTCGCCCCAGGACGTGGCGGGCAGGATAACGTCGGCTTCCGACGCCGTCTTGGTCATAAAGATATCCTGCACGATCAGCAGGTCCAGCTGCTTAAACGCCTGACGCATGACCGACAGATCCGGTTCGGTCTGCAACGGATCCTCGCCCATGACATAGTTGGCGTGGATTTCGCCGTTGAGGATCTTGTGCGGCACGTCGGTCAGGGTAAAACCGGGTTGCGGATCAAGCGTTTCCACACCCCAGGCGCGGGCGAATTTTTCCCGTGCCGCCGGATCGGTAACCGGCTGGTAGCCGGGGAACATATTCGGCAGCGCGCCCATATCGCAGGCGCCCTGTACATTGTTCTGCCCGCGCACCGGCCCGACCCCGACATTGGGTTTGCCCAGGTTGCCGGTCAGCAGCGCCAGACCGGAAAGCCCTTTCACCACATCCACCGCCTGGCCCCATTGGGTCACGCCCATGCCCCATAAAATGGTGGCGGTGGGCGCGGCGGCGTACATGCGCATGGCTTCACGGATCTGCTGCGCCGGCAGGCCGGTTATCTCCTCGGCGTATTCCGGCGTATATTTGGCGACGATGGCGCGGTATTCGTCAAAACCTTCGGTATGGCGCGCCACATAGTCGGCGTCATACAGACCTTCGTTAATCAGCACGTGGGCGAAGGCGTTCACCAGCGCCATATTGGAGCCGTTTTTCAGCGGCAGCCACAGGTCGGCCAGGCGGGCGGTTTCGATGCGCCTGGGATCGCAGACGATCACCTTGGCGCCTTTCTGCTTGGCCTTCAGGATGCGCCGCGCCACGATAGGGTGGGAATCGGCCGCGTTGTAGCCGAACACCAGCAGGCACTTGGTATCTTCAATCTCGCAAATGGAGTTGCTCATGGCGCCGTTGCCAAGCGTGACCTGCAGGCCGGACACCGACGGGCCGTGGCAGACGCGGGCGCAACAGTCGACATTGTTATTGCCGATGACCGCGCGGGCGAATTTTTGCATCACGTAATTGGTTTCATTGCCGGTGCCGCGCGACGAACCGGTTTGCATAATGGCCTTGGCGCCATACTTCTGCTTGATATCGCGCAGGCGGGAACTGGTGTATTCGATCGCCTCGTCCCAGGATACTTCTTCCAGTTTGCCGCCTTTTTCGCGGCGGATCATCGGGCTGCGCAGCCGGGGGGTCAGCAGACGGGTGTCATTGAGGAAATCCCAGCCGTAATACCCCTTAAGGCAGAGCTGACCCTGATTGGTCACGCCGTCCGCCGCTTCCGCGCCGACAACATTACCGTTTTCAACCAACAGGTTGATCTTGCAGCCGGAGCCACAGTACGGACATACGGTGAGTGCTTTATGCATTATGCCATACCCCTTGTGGAGGATTTTTATCTATCATCCAAGGATTAATAAAATAAGCGGTCATGACAGGACGGCGCCAAAGCCTTCCAACGCGGCCCGCTGCCGTTTTTTCAGTTTCATCATTTCGACGGTTTCATGGGTCATCAACACCAGCGCGTCGGTGGGACACACGTTAACGCAGGCCTGGCCCTCGGCGCGGCCCGCGCACAGATCGCATTTCTGCGCTTCCGCCTTGACGCTTTGCCCGGACAGCGGATAACGCTCGTCATAAACGTGCCGCGTGACGATGTCCATGGCGCCATACGGACAGGCGACGGCGCAGGTCTTGCAGCCGATGCATTTTTCCTGCAGTACCTGGATGGAATCCTCCGCGTGGATAATGGCGCCGTTGGGACAGGCATTGGCGCACGGGGCGTCCTCGCACTGGCGGCACAGCACCGGCGTGCTGATATTCCACTCTTTCATCACCTTAAGGCGCGGCAAAAAGTTGTCGTGATTCAGCGCGCCTGGGCGATCGCCGTTGTGCGCCATAACGCAGGCGACTTCACATGTGAAGCAGCCAATGCATTTTTGTGGATCGGCAATTACGAACCGGTTCATTCATTTCTCCTCGCGGTTCCATCGGTCATGGTTCTCGGCCCGGTGGAATGGGCGAGATTATATCCCTATATAAAGCATGGTTTATGCCAGTTTGCATAGGCCGGGCTTATTTTTTAAGATATTGAAAAATAACGAATTAAATAGGCCTGATTTCGTCAGGGGCAATATGATATGTCCGCCGGCGCCGCTATCGTCAGATCCGCTGGCGAACTGTTCGACAAAAGTGTCGACCGGGAGTGGTGTCGATATCCTCGCCCGAAGGCAATGCGTGCCGGCGCCCAGGCGCGCCGCGGCGCAAAACCCGCCGCGTCGACGCGGCTAAAAGCCGGGGTGGATAAACGGATCAGATCGGCCCCCGGAAACCTGCCATAAGGGACGCGGTCCTCAGGCATCTTCTTCCGCGGATGCCAGCCAGCTAAAACCGCCGTCGCCCCGCCAGTGCGTCAATTGTGCGTACAGGTGATCGACCGCCGCTTTCACCGGCGCGGTCATGGGAAAATAAAACGCCACCACATCGGGTTGGATACCGATAAACAATACCTCTTCCACGTCTTCCTTTAATTGATCGATCACAAAGCTCAGCGGAAGATTATGGGTGCTCATGATAAACATATCGGCGATGATGGCGGGATCCACCAGCCGCAGCTCGCCGGGTTTGAGCGACATGTCGGCGGCGTCCACCACCAATACCCGTTTGGGGCGCAGGGCGCGTACCCGGTGGACCACGTTTTCCGGCGCGGATCCGCCGTTGACCACCGTCCAGCCGGCCACGGGCGCGCGGGTCATCAGGTCCGCAAGCAGCGGCCCAGCGCCGTCGTCGCCCATCAGGCTGTTGCCGACGGTCAGCACTACGCTGTCGCAGACGTCATCGGCGTGGCCGCGACCGGCCGGCACAGCCTTGCCGTTTCTGTCGCCGGCGTGGTCGTCAACGGTCATAACACTCTCCGCACAATCAGGTAAATGGCCGGCTCGGCCGCTATTTCAGCCAGCAGGCCGATCAACCGGGCGCTCCATGTCCCGAACGGAGCCGGCTGGTTTGCGCGCAGCGGCGCAAAGGCGTTGGCCAGCAGGTCGGTATGGGTGCTGTCGATAACGATTTCGCCAAAGGTCAGCAGGCCGTGCATTTTGCGCCGCGCCTCGCCTTCCGGCAGCAGGGCGATCCACTGCTCGTATTGTTCCAGCGGGCAGATAAATTCCTTGTTCAGGCAGTCAATGACCCCCACATGGTGGCCGATGGCCAGGGAGTAATACATCACCTGTTTGGCCTGGGGGGGCATATCGTCGTCGCTGTCGAGGAACTTCTGGCGCAGCGACCAGAAATAGACCTCAGCCATGATGGGCCTCGCTGTCCGGTGTCATATAAACGTCAGCCATGATGGGCCTCGCTGTTCAGGGTCAGCATCAGTTGCGCGACGATATCCCGCAAACGCGGGTCGTCGGCGCGCCGCAGCCAATCGTCCACCCGCTGCGCCAATACCGCGGGCGTGGCGCCGGGCAGCAGCGACAGCAGGGTGTCGCTGATTTCCCGGCCCGCGCGATAGCCCGCCATGCGCCGCGCGTCGCGCTCGATAAGCACCCGGGTATGCAGCGGCACGTCCGGCAGCAGCAGCGCCGCTTTTTCGTCCGGCTGCTCCAGGTGCGATTCGCCTTTCAGCTTTTGTTCCAGCAGGCCGAGCGCCACGGCAAAACCATAGATGGTGGCGGCGGGCGTGGGCGGGCAGCCGGGGATCCACACATCGATGGGCACGATGCTTTCGCTGCCGCTCCACACGCAGTAAAGATCGTGGAAAATGCCGCCGCCGCAGCCGCAGGCGCCGTAGGAAATGCAGATTTTCGGATCCGGCGCCGCGGCATAGGCGCGCAGCGCCGGCACCCGCATCGCCCGGGTGACCGCGCCGGTAAACAGCAGGATATCCGCGTGGCGCGGCGAGGCCACCACCTTGATGCCGAAACGTTCGGCGTCGAACAGCGGGGTAATGGCGGCGAAAATCTCGATTTCACAGCCGTTGCAGCCGCCGCAGTCCACCCGGTAGACGTAGGCCGAGCGCTTGATGTTCTTGAGCAGCGTCTTTTTCAACGCCAGGGTATGCGGGTCCGGCGTCACGGGGATGCTGACATGGTGTTGCAGCGGGACGTCTTGCTGGCTCATTGGCTTTCCCTCCCCGAGTCGCGCGATAGGCGCAGGTCGCGGTTGCTTTGCAGGTTCTGGTGGCGCTTACAGTCCGGGCAGGTTTCAAACTGCGGGCGCAGCGCGTCCAGCGCCCCGGCGTCGAGACCGGAATGCGCCAGCAGCGCCAGGGTGTAATCGATGGATTTTCTGGCGGTAAAGGGTTGATGGCATACCCGGCATTCCTGCAGGGTAAAGGTGGCGTTGACATACAAATCCGCTTTTTGCGCCACCGCCATTTCAAACTCTTCCGATAGCACGATGGCGCGGGTCGGGCAGACCTCCTCGCAGCGGCCGCAGAAAATACAGCGGCCGAGGAACAGCTGCCAGCGCCGCTCGCCGGACGCCAGGTCGGTTTCCATGGTCAGGGCATTGGCCGGGCAAACGCTGGTGCAGGCGGCGCAGGCAATACACTGCGTGGGGTCGTACTGCGGCTTGCCGCGAAATCCCGGCATCACCTCAAGCGGCTTGAACGGGTATTTAACCGTCGGCTCGCCGGCTTTCAGGATGGTTTTAAACAGTTTGAACATCGTTCAACCCTCTACTTAAGCGGCGAATGGGTGCGTTCAATGCCATAGCGCTCCAGCTCTTGGTAAGGCACGGTTTTCGCCCGCCGCTTGTTGATATCCACCAGCGTCACGCGATCGGTGCAGGAGTAGCAGGGATCAAGGCTGCCGATGATAAGCGGCGCGTCGGAGATGTTGTTGCCGCGCAGCATATAGCGCAGCACCGGCCAATTGGCGTAGGTGGCGGCCCGGCAGCGCCAGCGGAACAGCTTCTGGTTATCGCCCAGCATGCTCCAGTGCACATCCTCGCCGCGCGGCGCCTCGGAAAATCCGAGCGCGAACTTATGCGGCTGATAGGTAAAACCCTCGGTAAGCAGCGGGCCGCCGGGCAGGTTGTCCAGCCCGTACTCGATCATCGCCAGCGAGTCCAGCACCTCTTTTACCCGCACCATCACCCGGGAATAGACGTCGCATCCGTCCAGGGTAAACAGCGTTTTCGGCAGGTTGGCGTAGTTGGCGTAGGGATGGTCGAAACGCAGGTCGCGCTTAAAGCCGCTGGCGCGGATCATCGGTCCCACCGGGCTGAAGTCGCGGGCGATTTTCGGGTCAAGCCGGCCGATGCCTTGGGTGCGCTGCGCCATGTTCGGCGTGCTGAGCAGCATATCCACCAACTGGACGAAGTCGGCGCGCATTTCGGCCACCAGCAGCAGCGTTTTCTGCCGCTGTTCCTTGAGGATATCGCGCCGGATGCCGCCTATCAGGTTCATGCCGTAGGTTTTGCGGGCGCCGGTCAGCAGTTCCGCCATGGTCATGGCTTTCTCGCGCACGCGGAAGAACTGCATAAAACCGGTGTCAAAGCCGACGAAGTGGCTGGACAGGCCGATGTTCAGCAGATGGCTGTGCAGCCGCTCCACCTCCAGCAGGATGCTGCGGATGGCGTGGGCGCGCGGCGGCACCACGATGCCCAGCGCGTTTTCCACCGAGTTGGTATAGGCCACGCTGTGGGTAAAGCCGCAGATGCCGCACACCCGGTCCGACAGGAAGGTCACCTCGTTATACCCCATACGGGTTTCCGCCAGCTTTTCCATGCCGCGGTGAACGTAGAACAGCCGATAGTCGGCGTCGACAATCTGCTCGCCGTCGACGAATAGCCGGAAATGGCCCGGTTCGTCGGAGGTGATATGCAGCGGGCCGATGGGCACCACCCGGGTCTCGCCGGCGGCGTCGTTCTCGAAGGGGTAGGTTTCGGTTTCGGTGGTCGGCGTCGGGCGCTGGCGGTAGTCCATGCTGTCCTTGCGCAGCGGATAGAGATCTTCCGGCCAATCGTCGGGCAGCACCAGGCGGCGCTCGTCCGGCAGGCCCACCGGGATCAGGCCGTACATATCGCGGATTTCGCGCTCGCCCCATACCGCCGCCGGCACGCGCGGCGTCACCGACGGGAATTCCAGGGTGGTGGCGCTCACCAGCGCCTTGACTATCACCCAACACTTCTCGCCCTGTTCCATCGACAGCACGTAATAGACGGCGTAATCGCCGCACAGGGTGCGCTCGTCATTGCCGAACAGCACCGACAGCCAGCCGCCCTGGTTGTAGTAGAGGTACTCAACCACATCGGGCAAGGCGTTGACTTTTACCGTGACGGTTATCTGATCGCGCGTTTGCCAGGCATCGTCAAGGATAGCGGCGGGGAATTTTTGCCGCAGATTGGCAACATAGGTCGCGCCCAGCTTCTCACCGCTGTATTGCGTGTCGGCTGCAGAGGATTCGTGAGTCACTTTTTTACTCCTGACGGTGTCGATAGGATCGCAGATGCCGTCACCGCAGGCTGGCCGTCGGCGACGGCAGCCGGGGATAACCACGGTAAATGCAAAATGGGTTGGGTTGAACCGGCGGGTAAATCCAGCACGATGCGCGTCGCCGATTCCAGCATGGTCACCACCGGCCGGGGGATATAGATGCCCATGATAAGCATCATCACCAGCAGCGCCGAGGTCGGCAGCACGGTCATCAGCCCCAGTTCGCCGCGGGCGATTTCCTTGGGCGCGTCGCCGAACACCGTGGCGGCCACCAGCCGGACCAGGCCGCTGAGCACCACGGTCAGGATCAGCAGCAGCAGCACCGCCAGGACGATGTGCTGCGCCTGGATGCCGGCGGTCACCACCAGGAATTCGCTGATGAACACGTTGAACGGCGGGATGCCGCCGAGACCGAGCGCGCCGCCGGCCAACAGCATGGCGCTTACCGGCATGACCTTGATCATGCCTTTCACCGCGTTCATATCGCGGGTGCCGTATTTCAGCAGGATATTGCCCGACACGCAGAACAGCAGGCCCTTGGCCAGGCTATGGTTGATCACGTGCAGCAGCGCGGCCAGCACGCCGATGGGCCCGCCGAAACCGATGCCCACGGCAATCAGCCCCATATTCTGCACGCTGTGGTAGGCCAGTTTCCGTTTGATGTCATGTTGGGAAATAATGAAAAACGCCGCCACCGCCACGGAAAGAAAACCAAACAACAGGAACAGCGGCTGGGTAAACTGATTGCCGATGGTGCGGTTGATCAGGATGTAATAGCGCAGGATCACCAGCAGCGCGCATTTCAGCAATACCGCCGACAGCAGGGCGCTGGTGGGGCTGGGCGCCTCGCTGTGCGCATCCGGCAGCCAGGCGTGCATCGGGAACAGGCCGCTTTTGGTGCCAAAGCCAATCAGCACAAAAATAAACGCCAGATGCATCAGGGTCGGGTCCAGCAGGTCGGCACGCTCCATGACCGAGGTCCAGAAAATGGCGTTGCCGGGGTCGGCCATGACGCTTGCGGCATTGGCGTACACCAGTACCGTACCGAAGAGGCCGAACGCCACGCCCACGGTGCAGATAATCATGTATTTCCAGGCGGCCTCCAGCGACGAGCGCTGGCCGTACAGGCCGACCAGGAACGTGGAACTGAGGGTGGTGGCCTCGATCGAGACCCACATCATGATCAGGTTGTTGCTGGTGACCGCCAGCAGCATGGTAAACACGAACAGATGAAAGAAACCGTAATAAACGCACAGCGTCGGCACCGTGATCTCGCCGTGATCGACTTCGTTGCGCATATAGCCCAGCGAGTAAAGGCCGGTAATAAATCCCAGCACGCCGATCACCAGCAGGAACGGCACCGTCAGCCCGTCGATGTACAGCCAGCGGTGCGCTACGGTCAGCGTGCCGGCGCCCATGGCGCGGTACACCATCAGCAGGGACAGCACGCACATCACCGTAATGCCCAGGGTATGGATAAGCGTGGTCGCCCGCCTGGCCTGTTTTCCCAGCATCAGGCAGGCGAACGCCAGCAGGGAGGTGGCAAGCGGTGTTGCCAGCAGGGCGAACAGCAGTTGCGAGTTAGTCATGTCATTCATCCCTTCAGCGCCGTCAGTTGTTTAACATCCAGCGTGTTGAGCGTGTAAAAAATCCTGCGCGCCAGCACCGCCATGACGATGACCGCAAAGATGGCGTCGGTGGCGATGCCCACCTCCACCAGCTCCGGCGCGCGGTTGGCCAGCAGCGCCAGCGTCAGGTGGGCGCCGTTTTCCATCAGGCAGTAACCGAAGGCCTGCTTAAGGATGTTGCGCTGGGTGACGATGCACAACAGCCCGATCAGAAAATGGCCGAGGGAAACCGCCAGCGCCGGTTTCAGCTCCGCCACCATCGGCAGGCGCACCGGCGCCACGATGAAATAACACAACACGATAATGGCCGCCGCCGCCAGTATCAGCAGCGACGGGCTGATAATGCCGCCATCGGCGCGCGGATCGTCGAGCTTGCGAAAAGCCCGGTACATGATAAACGGCACCAGCACCACTTTGGTGACGAAGGCGCTTATCGCCCACAGATAGAGCTGCTGCGCCTGCAGGGTACGGGCGAGGGTGATGAAAATCAGCACCAGCACCAACGATTGCAGGGCGTACAGCCAGGCCGAGGCGGTGGGCCGTTTGGCGGCGATCACCAGCAGCGAGGTGACAATCATCAGCCCCGCGAGATTATTGACAATCAACGATCCGGTCATAAATTTGTTCCTTATCCAAGCCAGGCGACGGCAATAAAGCTGGAGCACAGCGACATCACGATCAGAACCACCAGCACCGCGCGCATGGCCAGCGGCAGCGGCGCGGCCTGCGCCACCGCTTCGCTGGGTTTGCCCGGAACCACCCGTCCGAACCAAAAAAGCAGCCAGGCGAAGCTGGCGACGGACTCAATCAACACCAGG
This sequence comes from Acerihabitans sp., assembly GCF_036398755.1. NCBI lineage: Bacteria > Pseudomonadati > Pseudomonadota > Gammaproteobacteria > Enterobacterales > Pectobacteriaceae > Acerihabitans > Acerihabitans sp. The sequence goes on from NZ_DASWOM010000020.1 coordinate 45,035, forward strand.
ATCATCAGCGGCGTCAGCACCCAATACTGGCTTGACAGGGCGAAGCCGGCGGCGAAAATCGGGAACTTGCTGAAAAAACCGTTGAACGGCGGGACGCCGGTAATGGCCAATGCCGCCACGCAAAAACCGATGCCCAGCAGCGGCATCTTGCCGATGACGCCCTTAAGTCTGGGCAGCATGCGGGTGCCGCAGCTGTAGCTGAAGGCGCCGGCCACCAGGAAAAACAGGCTCTTGGCGAAGGCGTGGTTGAAGATGTAGGCGATGCCGCCGTAAAAGGCCTCCTTCGAGCCGAATATCGCCAGCGACAGGGCGAAAAAAATATACGCCAGTTGGGTAATGGTGGACCAGGCCAGTAGCCGCTTCATATCCTTTTGCGGCAGGTACATCATAAAACCGTAGATCATGGTGACCACCGCCATCACCATGCCTATCCAGCCGATAATATGCGGCACGTCGCCGCCGGATAAGATGGCGCGGGCGAAAATATACACCCCGACCTTGACCATGGACGCGGCGTGCAGATAGGCGCTGACCGGGGTCGGCGCTTCCATCGCGTCCGGCAGCCAGGCTTGAAGCGGCAATTGGGCGGACTTGCCCCAGGCGGCCACCAGGATGCCGCCGAACACCACCAGCGCCGGGGCGCCGTGCAGTTGGCCCAGGGCGCTGAGGGCGAAAGTGCCGGTGGTGATAAACAGCGTCGCCGCCGCCAGGTACAGGCCGATGGAGGCGAAGTGGGTAATCAGCAATGCCTTCATGGCCGAGCGTTGGGCCTTCGGCGTATTGTAATAACCGATAAGCGCCCAGGAGCAGCCGCCGGTGATTTCAAAAAACAGCAGTTGGCCGAGCAGGGTGGACGACAGCACCAGTCCCGCCATGGCGCCGATAAACACCAGCAGGAAGGCGTAATAACGATTGGTGCCTTCGTGCGGATGCTCCCGGTTGCCGTTGGTGAGGTAGCCGGTCGAATACAGGCTCACCAGCAGGCCGAGGAACACCACCGCGAACAGGATAAGAGTGCTGATGCGGTCGACGGTTATGCCTATCAGCGCCGCGTCGCCGTAGGACAACAGGGTATAGGTGGCGTCAGTCTTGCCGCCGCTGAAAAACGCCTGCGCCAGCCATAGCGTGCCGAGCGTTGTCAGCAGCGCAAACAGGGTGCAAAGCCATTTCGCCATGCGTTGGGGCAGGCAGGCGGTCAGCAGCGCGCCGACAAACGGGACCAGAACAGTCGCAAGGGCTATATTCTCCATAATGAATTTCCTGGCTCCTTAAAGTCCGGTGAGGTAAAAAACAAAGGACAGCGCGGCGACGCCGAACCCCAGCCAGGTCACGCGCGGAATCAATAAAAAGCGCCCGCGCGCCAGGCTGTTTTCCAATAGGGATGCGAGGATAAACACCACGACCAGCTTGATAACCGCGGCCACCAGCGCCCAGAGAAGCGACGGCGCGGTCAGTTCCGTGACTTTGCCGAAAGGAATAAATACCGCCAGAAACAGTTCGGCCATCACCACCTGCTTAAGCCCGATGCCCCATTTCACCAGCGCCAGGCCGGAACCGCCGTACTCGGTCAGCGGACCTTCCTGCAGTTCCTGCTCCGCTTCCGCCACGTCGAACGGAATCTTGCCCATTTCGATAAAGGTGGCGAAGCCGCAGGCCAGCAGCGCCAGGAAGGTGGCGGTGGGGGAGATCCAGCCGTCGGACAATGCGGCGCTGATGGCGCCGATATTGGTGGACCCGGTAATCAGCGCCACCACCAGCAGCGCCAGGATCAGGGTCGGCTCCACCAGTACGCCCAGCGTCAGCTCGCGGCTGGCGCCGATGCCGGCGAAGGTGCTGCCGGTATCCAGCCCCGACAGCGAAAAGAAGAACCGGAACAGCGCGAACAGATACAGCAGGGCGATCAGATCCCCCGCCGCGCCGAACGGCGAGAATCGGGTGAATACCGGCAGCGTCATGGCGACCAGCAGCATACTGCCCAGCAGCACATAGGGCATCACGCGAAATACCGGCCCCGCCTGTTCCGGCGCCACGTCCTGGCGTTTGAGCAGCTTGGCGATATCGCGGTAATCCTGCCACAGGCCCGGTCCGCGCCGGGAATGCATGCGGGCGCGGATTTGCCGCGACAGGCCGGTCAGCAGCGGCGTCATCGCCAGCAGCAGCAGCGCCTGGACCAGGGCGAACAGCCCCATGGTCAGCGACGGCAATGGTTGTATCAACATGGTCTCTCTCCTCAGAGGGCGGTGACAAGCAGCAGGATGACCAGCGCGGCGACCACGTACAGGCAGTAGATGCGAAAGTCCCCTCCCTGCAATACCTGGACCTGCACTCCCAGACGCTGGGTGATACGCACCAATGGATTGATGATGTCCTCATCCCAGAACGGCTCGACGCGGCCCGCGCCAAGCGTGGCGCGCTCAAGCGCCTGCTTAAGCCGGGGCGTCGGATCAAGCCGGCGCCGCAGCCCGTAAAGGGTGGCGAACATCACGCGCAGCGGTTGGGTAAAACCGCCGGCGGACATGGCCATCATCGGCTCCCAGGCGTAACCGCAGGCCCAGGGGTCGCCGCCGCGGCGAAAGCCGGGCTGGGCGCCTTTGCGCAGCAGGTAAATCACCAGCGGGACCAGCGGCAGGGCCAACAGCAGGATAAACATCATCAGCGGCGACAGCATGGCCTGTCCGGCCTGCTGCGGCACCAGCAGCGTGCCCTGGACCACGGTGAAATCATGGCTATGGCTCAGCCCGGCGGCGACGGTGGCCAGCACCGGCGCCACCAGGGAGGCGCCGGCGCCAAGCGCTACGCATAACAGCGCGAGCAGCAGCATGGCCGCCGTCATCTGCCAGGGCACCTCGCGCGCCTGGGCGGCCTTTTCGCTCCTGGCCGCGCCGCAAAAGCTGATGCCGTAGACCTTGACGAAACACATGGCCGCCAGCGCGCCGGTGAGGGCCAGCATCACCATCGCCACCGGACCGGTCAGGCGCATGATAAAACCGCCGTCGTGACTCATGGTGAACAGGGATTGATAGGTGTACCACTCGCTGACGAAGCCGTTGAGCGGCGGCAGCGCCGAGATGGCCATACAGCCGATAAGAAACGCCAGCGCGGTCAGCGGCATCAGGCGGCCGAGACCGCCCATTTTTTCCATATCCCGGCTGTGCACCCGCCAGATAATGGCGCCGGCGCCGAGAAACAGCAGTCCTTTGAACACCGCGTGGTTAAGCAAATGATAGAGCGCGCCGAGCAGCCCGAGGGCGGCCAGCACCGGATGATGGGCGGCGATGCCCACCATGCCGACGCCCACCCCCATCAGGATGATGCCGATGTTTTCCACCGTGTGCCACGCCAACAGTCGTTTGATATCATGCTCCGCCAACGCGTACAGCACCCCGAGCACCGAGGACACCGCGCCGAAGGCCAGCACCAGGATGCCCCACCACAGCTGGCTGGCGCCCAGCAGGTCGATGCCGACCTTGATGATGCCGAAAATACCGATTTTCACCATCACGCCGGACATCAGCGCCGAGGCGTGCGACGGCGCGGCGGGATGCGCGCGCGGCAGCCAGCTGTGCAGCGGCAGCATGCCGGCCTTGGCGCCGAAGCCGAAAAACGCCAGCAGGAACACCGCCGAGGCGCCGGCGGGCGAGAGCGACAGGCCGCGGAACGACGCAAACTCCAGGCTGCCGCTCTGGCGCCACATCAGGAAGAACGACACCATGATTAGCACCGAACCGGCATGGGCGATAAAAAAGTACAGCAGCCCGGCGTTAACCGACTCCTCGTCCTGATCGGCAATCACCAGGAACCAGGACGCCAGCGACATCATTTCGAAGAAAACGATAAACCAGAAGGCGTTGTCCATCACCACCAGCGCGACCATCGAGGCGATAAACAGGTTCATAAAGAAACCCATCGCCGCCGCGCCGCGGCCGATATATTCGCGTACATAGGCGATGGAATACAGGGCGCAGACGGTCACCAGCAGCGAAATCACCAGCAGCATAAACGCCGCCAGGCCGTCCAGGCGCACGCTGAGGGCGGCAAAAGGAAAGGGGCCGGCCGCGGCCCAGGTCAGCGTTTCGCCGCCAAGCAATACCGGGGCGGCCGCCGCCAGGCCTAGCACCCCGCCGGCCATCGCCGTCAGGCCGGCGACCCATATCGCCAGCGCTTCACGGCGCGCCAGCAGCAGCGACAGGATGCCGCCGATAACATACAGCCCGAGCGAACCGCTGAGTAATTGTAAGGCGCCCATGTTTATTCCTGCTCCGGTGTGGTGGGGGAAATAAAATCCAGATCGGACGACAGCCAGCGCGCCGCGTAGTTGCGCCTGCGCCGGCTGGCCTGTTCCACCGCGCCGTCGTCCACCAGCACCAGCGCGTCGGTCGGACAGACCTTGATGCACTGCGGGCCGTCGGGCAGGAAAGCGCACAGGTCGCATTTCACCGCCACGCTCCTCACCCCGGCGTTCCAGGCCAGGAACGGATTCATGTTCTGCGGGCTTTCCGGCACGTCGGCCAACTGACGCGAGGGAATAAAGTTCTCGAACAGCGTGGGGATGTTCACCGGCGTGCTGCCGGCGGGGGTAATGGCGCCGAACGGACAGGCCAGCCCGCACAGTTTGCAGCCGATGCACAGGCTTTCATTGAGTTCGATGGCGTCCGGGCCATGGGTAATGGCGTTGACCGGACAGACGCGGGCGCAGGGCGCGTCTTCGCAATGGCGACACAGCATCGGCGCGGTATGCAGATCGGTGCGGGTCACCGTCAGCCTGGGATGCGACTGCAACCCCACGGCCTTATGCGCCTGGCTACAGGCGGCCATACAGGTGTTACATCCAATACAAAGCTGTGGTTCCGCGATAACAAAGCGGTTCATAACCCTCTCCTCCAGGAGAAACGGATGACAGTCAGGCTGCATGCGTAATCGATGACCGCGACTAAAGCATAATCCATGCCAGTGGTAGGGTTATAGCCGGCAAGGCCCAAGGCGCGGGCATCGGCGGGTTAGCGGTTAAGAAAAAAACGCGTGGGCGAGGCCAATATCGTCATTAGTGTCGACCTCCGGGGTATCGGGGGTGTCGTCATAAGTGTCGACGTGCCGGCGCCGGTCGCCGTGAGGGCGGTAACGCCGTCGCGACCTAAGGTAATTATCTGATTTTAAAACTTAAATTATTCACATCGACGTTTCAGATCTGGCATCCCCTTTGCATAGACTTGTTATATACCGGCCCGGGTCCTTCGCCCGGCAACGTCGCGGGCGAACGCCGCCCCGTTTTGCCGCCTCCGGCGGCGCGCGCTGGGTATTGACCGGGCGCCCAGGCGCCCTTAAGCGGAGCCATCCATGCATGAGTTAACCCTGGCGCAGAACACGCTGGAAATTCTGGAGCAGCAGGCGCGATTAAACGGCGCGCGGCGCGTGACCGGCGTGTGGCTGTCCATCGGCGCTTTTTCCTGCGTGGAGGCCGAATCCCTGCATTTCTGCTTCGATATGGTGTGCCGGGGCACGGCGGCCGAGGGATGCGTGCTGCATATCGAGCAGCAGCCGGCCGAGGCCTGGTGCGAGCGCTGCCTGTGCCAGGTCCGGCTGCCCGAGGCGCCGCTGCCGGTCTGCCCGCTGTGCGGCGGCCATCGTCTGCAAACAGACGCCCATGACCACATCCAGATCAAACGGCTGGAAGTGGCGTAACGTTATACTGGACTTATTCCAGAGGTTAGGAGACTTGCCATGTGCAGTACCTGCGGTTGCGCCAAAGGCGAACGTCATATTGAAGGCGACGAGGATTATCATGATCATAACCACCCTCATGATGACCACGGCCATGCCGAACATAGCCATGCCCATGGCGATCACGGCCATGCCGAACACAGCCATGCCCATGGCGATCACGGCCATAGCCACGCTCGCCATGACGCCGCCCATGCCGACGCGCCGGGGCTGCGGCGTATCAGCCTGGGCGGGGCCGGCGCCGCGCCCGCGACGGTAATCCACCATCACTATCACGGCGACGTGCATAATCATTATTACAACCTGGCGCCGGGGCAAACGCCGCCGTCACCGGCCGCCGGATATCACATCGATCCCGGCGACCGGCATGAGGTTTATCACGCCGGAGACACCGACGGTACGGCGTTCCACCCGCAGTCAAGCCCACAAGGCTTGCTCGATTACGGCCAAGGCCCGGCGGGCAACCATGCCCCCGGTCTTAGCCAGCGCCGCATGGTGGAAATTGAGATTGACGTGCTGGATAAAAACAACCGGCTGGCGGCGCGCAACCGGACGCAATTTCAGACACGGCATATCCTGGCGCTGAACCTGGTCTCAAGCCCCGGCTCGGGCAAAACCACCCTGCTGACCGAAACGCTGCTGCGGCTGCGGGACCGGGTAAGCTGCGCGGTCATCGAGGGCGATCAGCAAACCACCAACGACGCCGAACGCATCCGCGCCACCGGCGCCCCGGCCATCCAGGTCAACACCGGCAAAGGCTGCCATCTCGACGCGCAAATGATCCATGACGCCTTCCAGCGTCTGGCGCCGCCGGATAACAGCCTGTTGTTTATCGAAAACGTCGGCAACCTGGTGTGCCCGGCCGGTTTTGATCTGGGCGAACATCTGAAAGTGGTGGTGCTGTCGGTCACCGAAGGGGAGGACAAGCCGCTGAAGTATCCCCATATGTTCGCCGCCGCCGGGCTGATGATCCTCAATAAAACCGATTTACTGCCTTGGGTGCGGTTTGATGTCGATACCTGTATCGCCAACGCCCGCCGGGTTAATCCGGCGATTGCGGTGCTGATGGTGTCGGCCACCACCGGCGAGGGCATGGAGGCCTGGATGGGCTGGCTGAATGAACAGCTGGCCGGGGGCCGGGCCGGTGTGGGCGCGGAGGAGCAGCCATGTGCATAGGCATCCCCGGCCAGGTCATCGCGCTTGCCAACGACAGCCCGGGCAACGCCTGGGTCGATGTGTGCGGGGTCAAACGCCAGGTTAACGTGCGGCTGGTCTGCGCCGACGCGGCCGCCATGGCCGCGCTTCCCGGCCAATGGATCCTGGTGCATGTCGGGTTCGCCATGAGCCTGCTTGACGAGCACGAAGCCAGGGAAACCCTGGCGGCGCTCCAGGCGATGGGCGAGGTCGAGCCGGACGTCGGTTATTTCCTGCGCGGAGGCGAGGCCGATGCGGTTCGTTGACGAATACCGCAGGCCCGAGCTGGTGCGCGGCCTGGTCGCCCGCATCGCCGAGCGTATGCCCGCTACCGGCTTTACCCAGGCCCGGCCCCTGCAAATCATGGAGGTGTGCGGCGGCCATACCCACGCCATTTTTAAATTCGGCCTCGACCAGCTGTTGCCGCCGTCGCTGGAATTTATCCACGGACCGGGATGTCCGGTCTGCGTGCTGCCGGCCGGGCGCATCGACGCCTGTCTGGAAATCGCCCGGTGGCCCGAAGTCATTTTTTGCACCTTCGGCGACGCCATGCGCGTGCCCGGCCGCAACGGATCGCTGCTGACCGCCCGCCAGCAAGGCGCCGATGTGCGCATGGTCTGGTCGCCGCTTGACGCGCTGGCCATTGCCAGGGCGCATCCCGACCGGCAGGTGGTGTTTTTCGGCATCGGTTTTGAAACCACCATGCCCGCCACCGCCGTTACCCTGCAACAGGCGCGCGCCGAGGGGGTGGAAAACTTTTTCCTGTTTTGCCAGCACATCACCCTGATGCCGACGCTGAAAAGCCTGCTGGCGCAGCCTGATGTGCGCATCGACGGTTTTATCGCCCCCGGCCATGTCAGCATGGTGATAGGCGAACAGCCGTTTGCCTACATCAGCGATGTCTGCCATAAGCCGGTGGTGGTTACCGGCTTTGAACCGGGGGATATCCTGCAGGGCCTGCTGATGCTGATCGAACAGTACGCCGAGGGACGCTGCACGGTGGAAAACCAATACCGGCGCGTGGTGCCGGGGCAGGGTAACGACCTGGCGCAGCGCGCCATGGATGAGGTGTTTATCACCGCGGGCGCCAGCGAATGGCGCGGACTGGGGGTTATCGATGATTCCCGCGTCAGCCTGCGTCCGGACTGGATGCCGTTTGACGCGGAGCTGCGCTTTCATCCCGCGCAGCAGCCCGTGGCGGATGACCCGCGCGCTTGCTGCGGCGCGGTGCTGACCGGACGCTGCAAGCCGGCGGACTGCCCGCTGTTTGGCGGCGTCTGCACGCCGGAAAACGCCTTCGGCGCGCTGATGGTGTCATCGGAGGGGGCTTGCGCCGCCTGGTATCAATATCGTCGGAGTGAGGCATGAACAAACAGATTACGCTGGCGCACGGCAACGGCGGCGGCGCCATGCAGGCGCTGATAAGCGGGGTATTTCTCAGCGCATTCGATAACCCGCTGTTGTGCACCGGGGAAGATCAGGCCCGCCTGCAACTGAGCGAAATGACCGCCCTGGGCGACCGGCTGGCGTTTACCACCGACAGCTATGTGGTTGATCCGCTGTTTTTCCCCGGCGGCGATATCGGCAAGCTGGCGGTATGCGGCACCGCCAACGATCTGGCGGTCAGCGGCGCCACCCCGCGCTGGCTCTCGTGCGGTTTTATCCTGGAGGAAGGACTCGCCCTGGAGACCCTGGAACGGGTGGTCCGCTCCATGGCCGTCACCGCGCGCGACGCCGGTATCCAGATAGTGACCGGCGACACCAAGGTGGTGCCGCGCGGCGCGGTGGATAAACTGTTTATCAATACCGCCGGCCTGGGCGTTATCCCAACCGGCATCGACTGGGGCGCCGCCCGCATCCGCGCCGGCGATAGCATCCTGGTCAGCGGCACGCTGGGGGATCATGGCGCCACTATCCTTAACCTGCGCGAACATCTCGGCATGGAGGCGGATCTGGTCAGCGACTGCGCGGTGCTGGCGCCGCTTATCGCCGCCCTGCGCGATATCAGCGGCGTGCGCGCGCTGCGCGACGCCACGCGCGGCGGCGTGACCGCCATCCTGCATGAATTCGCCCGCGGCGGCCGGTGCGGCATGAGCATTGACGAGTCGGCGCTGCCGGTCAAAAATACCGTGCGCGGCCTGTGCGAACTGCTGGGGCTGGAACCGCTGAATTTCGCCAATGAAGGCAAACTGGTACTGGTGGTGGACGCGGCGGCGGAGCAGCAGGCGCTGCAAGCGCTGCGCGCGCATCCGCTGGGACGCGACGCCGCGGTTATCGGCAAGGTGAGCGATGATAAACAGGTGCGGCTGCGCGGGCTTTACGGCGTCAGCCGCTTGCTTGATTTGCCGCACGACGAACCGCTGCCGAGGATTTGCTAAGCGGAGAAGACGATGGCTCACAACGGCATACTGCTACGCATTACCGGTAAGGTTCAGGGGGTAGGGTTCCGGCCGGCGGTTTGGCGTGTGGCCCACCGCCTGGGACTGACCGGCGACGTCGGCAATAACGCCGACGGCGTCGAGGTGCGCCTGTGGGGCGACGACGCCGGCCGGTTTATCGCACAGCTGCGCCGGGACTGCCCCAGGCTTGCGGCCATCGACAGTATTGAAATTCTGCCCTGGCAGTGGCTGCGCCGGCCGCGGTCCTTTACCATCATCGCCAGCCGTGACGGCGCCATGAAAACCCAGGTGGTGCCGGACGCGGCCACCTGCGTCGACTGCCTGGCCGAGCTGCGTGATCCCGCCAACCGCCGTTTTGGCTACCCGTTTATAAACTGTACCCACTGCGGTCCGCGATTTACCCTGATCCGCCGCATGCCTTACGATCGGCCCAATACCGCCATGGATGCCTTTCCCCAATGCCCTGATTGCCTGGCCGAATATCAAAACCCCGCCGATCGCCGTTTTCACGCCCAGCCGAACGCCTGCCCCGTCTGCGGTCCGCGGGTTTGGCTGGCGGACAGCCACGGCGGGCGGCTGGCCGCCGCGGATGACGCCATTACCGAAGCGGCGCGCAGGCTGCTTGCCGGAGACATTGTGGCGGTGAAAGGTTTGGGCGGTTTTCACCTGGCCTGCGACGCCACCAACGCGGCGGCGGTGGCGCGGCTGCGCGCGCGTAAACGGCGGCCGTCAAAACCGCTGGCGGTGATGATGCCGGACAGCGACTGGCTGCGTCGCTGCCTCGGTCACGTCGAGCCGGCGCTGGTGACGCTGCTGCAATCCGCCGCCGCGCCCATTGTGCTGGCGCCGCTGCCGGCCGGCTCGCCGGCGAATGCGATCATCGCCGCCGCCGACGCGGGCCTTCCCGTCGGGCTTGCCGCTGCCGGCGCGCCGAGCGACCCGTCTTCCGGCCCCGGCGGCCCGTCTCCCGCCGGGATAGCGTCCGGGGATTCGCTTACGCTGTGCGCCGGCATAGCGCCGGGGCTGCATGAAATCGGCGTGATGCTGCCGGCCAATCCGCTGCAGCATCTGTTGCTGCGCCGGGCAGGACGGCCGCTGGTGATGACCTCCGGCAATCTTAACGGCCGGCCGCCGGCGCTGGATAACCAGCAGGCTCTGGAGGAACTGGCCGCCATCGCCGACGTCTGGCTGCTGCACGACCGCGATATCGTCCAACGCGCCGACGACTCCCTGGTGCGTCTCGCCGACGGGGGCGTGGAGATGCTGCGCCGTTCCCGTGGCTATGCGCCCGACGCCATCGCGTTGCCCGCAGGGTTTGCCCAGGCGCCGGCCATACTGGCCATGGGGGCGGATTTGAAAAACGTCTTCTGCCTGCTGCGCGACGGACAGGCGGTGCTTAGCCAGCATCTGGGGGATCTGGCGGATGCAGGCATCCAGCGCCAGCGGCAACAGGCGCTGACGCTGTTTAACGCCATCTGGGATTTCACCCCCGAGGCGGTGGCGGTGGACGCGCATCCGGGCTATCTCGGCCGACATTGGGGTGAGGCGCTGGCGACGGAGCGAAGGGTGCCCGTCATGACGGTCCTGCATCATCACGCCCATTTGGCGGCCTGCCTGGGAGAACACGGCTGGCCGCTCGACGGCGGGCCGGTGATCGGGCTGGCCCTGGACGGGCTGGGCTACGGCGCTACGCGTCGGGACGGCGTCATGGAGGAGGGCGTCCTCTGGGGGGGGGAATGCCTGATGGCGGACTATCACCGTTGCCAATGGATAGGCGGCCTGCCCGCCGTCGCCCTGCCGGGCGGCGATGTGGCGGCGCGCCAGCCCTGGCGCAACCTGCTGGCGCAGTGGCTGCGCTTTGTGCCCGAATGGCGCGATCTGCCCGAAGCCGCGAATATCCCGACGGGCGCGGGCGAGCTGCTGGCCAGAGCGGTGGCGCGCGGGATCAACTCACCCGCGGCCTCCTCCACCGGGCGGTTATTTGACGCGGTGGCGGCGGCGCTTGGGCTGTGCGCCGGCGAAACCAGCTGGGAAGGGGAGGCGGCCTGCCGGCTCGAAGCGCTGGCGTGGCGTGGCGCCGGGCTGATGGATGATCCGGCGGTTCAGCCGCCGGGCGCCACGGCACAGCCGGCGGTAATGCTCCCGGTGTCGATACCGCTGCTGGATGACCGGCTGGATATGGCGACCTTCTGGCGGCAATGGCTGGCCTGGCGCGCCGGCCCGGCCGAACGGGCCTATGGCTTCCACCTGGCCCTGGCGCGCGGATTCGCCGCCATGGCGCGCCAGGCGGCGACGCGCCATGGCATCAACACCCTGGTCCTGTCCGGCGGCGTGCTGCATAACCGGTTGTTTCACACCATGCTGGCGCGGGAACTGCACGGCCTGCGCGTGCTGTCACCCGCCCGGCTGCCGGCCGGCGACGGCGGGCTGGCGCTGGGCCAGGCGCTGATCGCCGCCGCGCGCCTGCTAGGCTGAATTATTCCGGCGAGCGGCTATCGCCGACCCGCGCGGGCGGGCCGTGGCCGGATTTTCCTTCGGCGCGCCGTCAAACAGGGCAAGATATTCGCGCTGCAAAGCCTCGCAGCCGGGCTTCAGCCGCTCGTACAGCAGGCGTACCGCCGGCGAAAATTGCCGCCGGTGCGGACAGATAAGATGTAACGGCACAAGATCGCCGCCATAGGCTTTTAGCACCACCTCAAGCCTGCCGGCGCGCACATCATGGCACACATCCAGCCAGGACTTATAGGCGATCCCCTCGCCGGCAATGGCCAGACGGCGTACCACTTCCGCGTCGTCGCTGGTCAGGCCGCCGCTTACGCCTACCGCCTGCGGTTTCCCATCCGGATAAAATCGCCACTTGTCATACACGCGGCCGCGCAGCACAAACGTCAGACAATCATGCCCGGCCAGATCGGCGGGAATTGTCGGGCGGCCGCGGCGCGCCAGATACGCCGGCGACGCCACTACCACCCGGCGGTTTTCCGCCGCCAGCGGCAGCGCGACATAACTGGCGTCGTCCATAATGCCGTAACGGAAGGCCACATCCACCGGATCCTTGAACACGTCGGCCACCTGATCGGATAAATAGAGCCGTACCTGTAAATGGGGATGATCCTGGCGAAACCCGGTGATCCAGGGCAACAATACATTACGTCCCAAATCGGACGGGGCGGCGATTTGCAGCAGCCCGTGCAGGCCGGCCGGTTCCTGATGCAGCCGATCCTGGCCTTCGCGCAGATTGCGCAACGCCTCGCAGGCAAAGGGCAGGTACTGTTCCCCTTCGGCCGTCAGGCGCAGGCTGCGGGTGGACCGGGCGAACAAACGGATGTTCAGCTCCCGCTCCAGGCGTTTGATCGCCGCGCTGACCTGGCCCGGCAGTAAATCCACTTCCCGCGCCGCGTTCGAAAAGCTGCCCAGCGCCGCCGAACGGACAAACAACGCCAGATCGTCAATCCTTACCATGTCGCATACCCATAACGGGGCCGGCCGCGCGACGTCAATCGCGGGCCGGGAATAAACCATGGCGGCAGTATAACGCTGAATAGGGCACGGCAGGGTGGACTAAATGCGCCCGCCGGCAATCACTGTTTACATAATCTTGACAAATGATACAAATCCACAATAACAGTAAGACTATCACGTGCTATAAACAAATAGTTAACAATTTAAAAACATATCATTCCGCTCTATTCTCATCCGGGTAGCGGGGGAAATCCCCGGCGGCATACCCAGGCCTGGCTTATTTTTCCGGCGCCACCGAGACGGTGACCCCTTTAAAGATAGGACACTGACTTATGTTTAACTGGACCTCTACACAACGCAACGTGGCCTTTGCCTGCTTTGCCTGCTGGATGCTGGACGCGTTCGATTTTTTTATCCTGGTGTTTGTGCTAAGCGATCTGGCCACCTGGTTTAAAACCGACATTTCCAGCGTGTCCCTTTCGATCATGCTCACCCTGGCGGTACGACCGCTGGGGGCCCTGCTGTTTGGCCGCCTGGCGGAGAAATATGGCCGCCGGCCGATTTTGATGATAAACGTGCTGATGTTCTCGCTGTTTGAACTGCTCTCGGCCTGGTCGCCGACGCTGGCGTTCTTTATTGCCTTCCGGGTGATCTATGGCGTGGCGATGGGCGGCATCTGGGGCGTGGCCTCGTCGCTGGCGATGGAAACCATCCCCGACCGATCCCGCGGCCTGATGTCGGGCATCTTCCAGGCGGGATATCCGGCCGGATACCTGCTGGCCGCCATTGTGTTCGGCCTGTTTTTCGAGAGCGTCGGCTGGCGCGGCATGTTCCTGATTGGCGCGCTGCCGGTGCTGCTGCTGCCCTATATCTATTTTAAGGTGCCGGAATCGCCGGTATGGCTGGCGGCCCGGGAACGCAAGGAGAGCGTGGCGCTGCTGCCCATCATCCGCACCCATTGGAAACTGTGTCTCTATATGGTGGTGCTGATGGCCTGTTTCAACTTTTTCAGCCACGGCACCCAGGACCTCTATCCCACCTTCCTGAAAGTGCAGCACGGTTTTGATCCCCACACCGTCAGCATCATCGCCATTGGCTACAATATCGCCGCGATGCTGGGCGGCATCTGTTTTGGTTCCCTGTCGGAAAAAATAGGCCGCAAAAAAGCGATGATCATCGCCTCGCTGCTGGCCCTGCCGGTGCTGCCGCTTTGGGCGTTCGCCAGCGGGTCGGTGATGATCGGCCTGGGCGCGTTCCTGATGCAGTTTATGGTGCAGGGCGCCTGGGGCGTGGTGCCTACCTACCTGACGGAGCTGGTGCCCGCCAATTCACGGGCGGTGCTGCCGGGGTTTGTCTACCAGCTCGGCAACCTGATTGCCTCGGTGAACGCCACGCTGCAATCCCGCATCGCCGAGGCGCACGGCAATAACTATGGCCTGGCCATGGCCCTGGTGGCGGGTACCGTGGCGATCCTTATCAGTCTTCTGGTCAGCTTCGGGCGCGAAACGCAGGGTAAAACCATCTCCGGTTATGATAACGGCGAGCGTTCGTCAAGCCGCGCGGTAAAATCCGCCTCCGGCGCGGCCAAATAGGCGCGGCCGGTGTTAACGCCCGCCCGCCGCGCTCAGGCAATCTTGCGGCGGAACAGCCAGTAGGCTCCGCTGCCGGTGGTGGCGGTAATCACCAGCAGCGGCCACAGGCTATGCCAGATAACGGCGAAATCAGCATCCTTAAGGTAAATTTCCTTGGTGATATCGGTAAAATGCCGCACCGGGTTTATCCAGGTCAGGGTTTGCAGCCACGGCGGCATGTTCTCCACCGGCGCAACATAACCCGACAGCAGGATCGCCGGCATGATAAACACGAATACGCCGATAAACGCCTGCTGCTGCGTCGAGCAAAGCGAGGAGATCAACAGGCCGAAGCCCACCAGCGACAGTCCGTAGATAAGCATGGCGCCGTAAAACAGCGGCAGCGAGCCGGCAAAGGGAATGCGGTAGCCCAAAATACCGATAATCAGCACAATAGATGCCTGGACGCTGGCCACCACCAGCGCCGGCACCGCCTTGCCGATAAAGATCTGCCCGGTGGTCAGCGGCGAGACCAGCAACTGATCCAGGGTGCCTTGTTCCCGTTCCCGGGCGACCGACAGCGAGGTGACGATCAGCACGCCGATGGTGACGATCAAGGCAATCAGCGATGGCACCACAAACCATTTATAATCCAGGTTGGGGTTATACCAGTTGCGTATCACCAGTTCGCTGTTATTGGGTTTTGCCTGCCGCGCCGTCAGCTCCAACTGGTAATCGTGGATAACCTGCTGGATATAATTGGCCGCGATCTGCGCGCTGTTGGAGTTGCGACCGTCCAATAGCAACTGTAGCGGCGCCGGCGCGCCGGCGGCCAGATTGCGGGAGAATTGCGCCGGAAAACGCACCACCAGCAGGGCGCGCTGGTTATCTAAAGTGCCTTGAATCTCGCCGGGGTTGCGCAGCCATACCACTGAGGAAAAGGCCTTGGCCCTGGCGAAGCGCTGGGCCAGCTCCACCGAGGCCTGGCCGCTGTCCTCGCTGTACACGGCGATGGTGGCATGGGTCACCTCAAGCGTCGCGGCGAAAGGAAACAACAGCACCTGCATAATCACCGGCACGATCAGGATCGCCCGCGTTTGCGGCTCGCGCAGCAGCGACTGTAGCTCTTTAACGATCAGTGTCCATAAGCGAAAGAACATCAGGGTTCCTTAATCCAGCCTGCGTTTGGTTTTCCAGGCGGTCAGGCCGATAAATCCCACGGCGGACGCCACCAGGAACAGGGTATTCATCACTAAAATCCCGCCGATATCGCCCGCCAGGAACAGGCTTTGCAGCGTGCCGACAAAATAACGCGCCGGGATGATATACGTCACCGCGCGCACCGCGGCCGGCATGCTGTCTATCTGGAAAATAAAACCGGACAACATTACGGCGGGCAGGAACGCCGCGTTAAGCGCCACCATCGCGGCGTTGAACTGGTTGCGGGTCAGGGTGGAAATCAACAGCCCCATCCCCAGGGTGCTGGCGAGAAACAGGCTGCTGATGCCGAACAGCAGCCAAAGCGAACCGCGAAACGGCACGCCCATAACAAATACCGCCACCGCCATGCACAATGCCATCGCTCCCATGCCCAGCACATAATAGGGCAACAGTTTGGACAGCAGCAGCTCGCTTCGCCTGACCTGGGTGGACAGCAGCGCCTCCATGGTGCCGCGTTCCCACTCGCGCGCAATCACCAGCGAGGTCAGGATGGCGCCGATCACCGTCATGATAATGGTGATGGCGCCGGGAATAATGAAATGCCGGCTTATCGCCGCCGGATTAAACCAATAGCGCACCTTGACGTCGATAAGCTGATGGAAAGCGCGGCCGCGATCCAAAGCGCGCTGCTGCTGCCAGATTTGCCAGATGCCCTGGGCATAGCCTTGTACGAAATTGGCGGTATTGGGCTCGGCGCCGTCGGTAATCACCTGAATGGGGGCGCGATTGCCGGGACGGTCCATGTTGACGTCGAAATCGGCCGGGATCACGATAAGCCCGCGGATTTTACCCGCCTGCATCAGCGCCACCAGCCGCCGGCGATTATCGCTGATGGTCGGGGCGATATAGGGCGAGCCGGCGAAGGCCTGGGCCAGATCGCGGGCGTCGGCGCTGTGCTGCTCCATCAGAATGCCCACGTGCAGGCGGCTGGAATCCAGGTTGATGCCGTAGCCGAAGATAAACAGCAGCATCAGGGGAATGACAAAGGCAATCAGGCCGCTGCTGGGATCGCGCAGGATCTGGCGCGTCTCCTTGTCGCACAGGGCGCGCAGCCTGAGCCATGAGAAGCCGGTATCGTCATGTCGCGCCATTGCCGCCGTCCTTGTCAAAGTCCTGTACCAGCCGGATAAACGCCTGTTCCATGGTGGGGTTGGGCCGCTCCCGGTCCGCCGTGCGCTGTTTCAGCTCGTCCGGCGTGCCGCTGGCTATCAGCTTGCCGTGATACACCAGGCCGATCCGGTCGCAATATTCCGCTTCATCCATAAAATGGGTGGTGACCATCACGGTGACGCCTTTTTCCACCATACCGTTGATATGCAGCCAGAACTCGCGCCGGGTGAGGGGGTCGACGCCGGAGGTGGGCTCATCGAGAAACAGAATATCCGGCTCGTGCATCAGCGAGCACGCCAGGGCGAGGCGCTGCTTAAACCCCAGCGGCAGCGCGTCGGGCGTCTGGTGTAAGATCGGGCCGAACTCGAACGCCTCGCTCATCTGCGCTATTTTCTGGCGCTGGCGCTGGCCGCGCAATCCATAAACACCCGAAAAAAAACGCAGGTTCTGCGCCACGGTCAGATTGCCGTAAAGGGAAAATTTTTGCGCCATATAGCCCAGGCGCTGGCGGGCTTTGCCGGAGCCGGTTTTCAAATCGATCCCCAGCACCAGGGCCTGGCCCCCGGTTGGGTTAAGCAGGCCGCACATCATTTTAAAGGTGGTGGACTTACCGGCGCCGTTTGGCCCCAGCAGGCCAAAAATTTCCCCGCGGGTGACCTGGAAATCCACGTTATCGGTGGCGGTAAAATCCCCGAATCTCTTGGTCAGTCCCCGGGCCTCGATCACTGTTTCCTGCCGGCTGCCCGTCAACTGCGGCATGATGTCCGCCAGCGCCTGTTTGGCGGCCGGGCCGCCGCCGAGCAAATCGATAAAAGCGTCCTCGAAACGCGGCGCCGTTTCCGCGATATCCGCATCGGGCAAACCGAGCGCCCGGCCCAGCCACGCCCGGTCGGCGTCTTTTCTCAGGATCAGGCGCACGGCTTTGCCCTGGATCACGCCGTCGCTGACGCCCTCCAGGCGCAGCGCGCGCCGCAGCAGCCGGCGATTGGTGCCGGCGGCGTCATGGGCCAGCCAGGTGCGCCCGGCCATCGTCGCCGTTAACGTTTTGGGCGCGCCGCTGTAGATCAGTTTCCCTTCGTTCATCAGCAGCACGTCGCGGCACTGCTCCGCTTCGTCCAGGTAGGAGGTGCTCCACAGGATAAGCATCCCGTCGTCGGCCAGTTCATGCACCATACGCCACAGTTCGCGGCGGGAAATGGGATCCACGCCGACCCCCGGCTCGTCGAGCAGCAGTACCTTGGGCTGGCCTATCAGCGTGCAGGCCAGCCCAAGCTTTTGTTTCATTCCCCCGGACAGCTTGCCGGCCGGCCGGGCGGTAAAGGGCGCCAGGTCGGTAAAGGCCAGCAGGCGCCCGAACGTTTGCCGGCTCGTTTCGCCGGTAATGCCGCGCAGGCTGGCGTACAGCGTCAGGTTTTCCATCACCGTCAGGTCTTCATACAGGCCGAACTTCTGCGGCATGTAGCCCAGGATGGCGTGCAGCCGGGCGTCGTCGGCCACCGGATCCAGCCCCGCCACCCGCATGGAGCCCCGGCTTGGCGTCAGCAGACCGGCCAGCATGCGCAGCAGCGTGGTCTTTCCCGCGCCGTCCGGGCCGACCAGTCCGGTGACCCCGCCGCTCGACAAGGTGATGGTCAGGCTTTCGACCGCCGGTTTCGCCAGGGACGCAAAGCGCTTCTCCAGCGCATCCAGCACAATCAGGTTAGCGGGCATGAACGTCATCGCCGGCGGGCCGGGCCGAGGGCCGCTCCCGGCCGTCGGCGAAATCCAGGGTCACCGGCATGCCCTGGCGCAACCGGTCGTCGGCATCGGTGACGATAATGCGCAGGCGATACACCAAATCGGTGCGCAGCTCCGGCGTCTCTACGTTTTTGGGCGTAAATTCCGCCGTCGGCGAGACAAAACCGATTTTGCCATGATAGGTTTTTTCCGGCAGGCCGTCGGCGCGGATGATAATCCGGGTGCCCGGCACCGCCTGGTTCAGGTTAGGTTCATCGACATAGGCGCGTACCCACACCGGCCGCGTCAGCGAAAGGGTAAACACGGTGTCGCCGGCGCCAAGCATGCCGCCGGCCTCCTGCGCCCGGGTCAGGATGGTGCCGCCCGATGGCGCCGTCAGCATGGTATCGGTCACATCCAGCGCGGCCTGGTCACGCGCCGCCTGCGCCCGGGCCAGACTCGCCCCGGCGGAGGCTATTTCCTGCGGCCGGTTGCCGGCCAGGTACTGCTGCAGCTTATCCCTGGCCGCCTGCAGATTGGCTTTGGCCTGGTTGCTGGCGGTGAGCGCATCCTCCAGCCGATCGGCGGAAATCGCCCGTTTGGCCCAGGCGCCCTGCTGGCGATGATAAAAACTGTCGGCATAGTCAAACGCCGCCTGTAGCTGCGCCAACTGCGATCGCACCTGGGCGATTTCCTCATCGCGGTAGCCGGAGCGGGTTAAATCCAGCTTGGCCCTGGCGCTATCGACATCGGCCTGGGCCTGCGCCAGGGCGTTGCGATACGGCGCGTCGTCCAGTTTCGCCAGCACCTGGCCGGCATGGACCTCGTCGCCCTCGTCCACCGCCAGCTGCGCCAAGCGGCCGCCGACGCGAAAGCCAAGGTTGACGCTGCGGATATCCACATTGCCATACAGCGTCAGCGGCCGGTTTTGCTGGCGGTGATAATAGAGGGCGCCATAGAGCGCCGCGCCCAGCAGCGCGATGATAATGATGACGACCACGGCGCTCTTTTTATGCTTCATGATGTTTGCCCGTTGTGCCGGCAAGTCGTGCCGGCCTGTTCGGCCCGCAAGCCATAAAGAAACCAGTCGATATGCAGGGTCAATACCTGATTGATCTGGGCGACCTGCGCCGGACCCAGCTCGCGCCATCCGGTGCGCAGCAGAATGGTTTCCCGCGCCAGCCGGAACGCCAGCACCTCGCCCAGCAGGGCATGGGTATGAACGATGGTGCCTAACGCCTGCGGGTCGCAGCCGGTAAAACCGGCCACCAGCCGGGTGATGCGCTGATGCATCGGCGCAATCGCCTGCTGGTGTATAACGGCGTAGGCGCCGGTGGGGGACAGCTGTTCCCGCGAGATGATTTTACTGATATTCATGGTCTCGCCGCGGGCCAGCAGCCCGCTCATGGTCAGCAGGGACTCATGCAGATAGCGCCGGCACAGACCGGCATCCACCTCAGGCCGCGCCAGCAGCGCATCAATCTGTTCCGCCTGGGCATGCAGGGACTGCGTGATAAAATCCGCGATCCACTGCGCGACCGCCAGGTACAGCCCTTCCTTGGAACCAAAATAATAAAAAATAGCGGCGATATTTTGCCCGGATAGCTGGGCGATTTCGCGGGTGGTCGCGGTCTGCGGCCCCTTTTCGCCAAATAAGCTGATGCCGGCGGCAATCAGCTGGGCTTTGGCCTGTTCGCCGCGCGCGGTGGGAGCGGAAGAGGAGGGCATGGTGTCTCCGATAAAATAAGTCAAACGTTTGATTAACTTTACGCTCCGATCCGCCAGCTGTAAAGGGGCGCGGCCGGCGCGTTGCCGATCCAGGTGGGCAGGACGGGCGGGGTGGAGAACGTTTCTTGACGCAGGAAACAACCAGACACAGCGGTGTGAACAAATTCATCGGTCTTTACAGTACTTTAGGTAATTAGTTAATGATTGATAAAATAATACTTGATCTCCGTCACCAAGGTGTCTATCATTTACTTATCGAACGTTAACAAATTAACGTCCTGTCCAATAACGCATCAGACCATGAGAAGAGACATTATGAAAAACCTGACACTCGCCATCGCAGCCATCGTTCTCAGCACCGTTTCCGTCGGCACCTTTGCCGCCCAGGAAGTCACCAGCCGTCCCGCCGGTGAACATTCCTTTGGCGTGGTATCGTCATCCACCACCAGCAACCTGACCGATCTGGAATCCCAGCTGGCCGCCAAGGCCGCCGCCGCCAACGCCACCTCTTACCGCATTATCGGGGCCGGTGGCAACGACACCATGCGCGGCAGCGCCGAGCTGTATAAATAAGCCTGAGCTCATATCCAGCAAAAAAAAAGCGGCCTATTGGCCGCTTTTTTCGTCTGGGAAATATTAGAACTGATAAGTCAAGCCCAGGCCGACCTGGTCATCGTTGGCGATGCCCAGTTTGTTGTCATCGCTAAGACGGTTGATTTTATAATCAACATACGCATTGATGTTTTTATTGAAGAAATAGGTCAGGGACGCGTCATAGTATTTAACCAGATCAACATCGCCGATGCCTTCAACATCGCTTGCCTTGGACTGGAAGTAACCGAACATCGGTTTCAGGCCAAAATCAAACAGGTAAGACGCAATGGCTTCCACATTCTTGGTTTTGTTGGCATAACCGCCGGTGATCGGGGTGTAGTTATGCGTTTCGCCGTACAACGCGCCGAAATAAACGCCGGAATGGTCATACTTCACGCCGCCCGCCCAGACATCGGCTTTGTCGCCGTCGCCAAGCGCCAGATTGTTCTGCGGCTGGGTACGGTTGGATGAAGCATAGGTGCCGAGTACCGACAGGCCGAAATCAAAGGTATAAGACGCTGACGCGCCGTAACCGTCGCCGTTGGACTTGTTGGCGGCACGGCTATTATTGGAGTTTTCGTCGTTGGCGCCCTGGTATTGCAAGCCAAACTTCAGGCCGTCAACCAGGCCGAAGAAGTTATTGTTGCGATAAGTGGCCACGCCTGAGGTACGGCCGCCCATAAACACGTCGGCGGCGCTGTAGGTCAGGTCATCGAAGATTGGCGCGGTATCGGTGATTGCCGCGACATCATAAGCGATGCCCCAGTTGCGGCCGTAATCGATTGAGCCGTAATCCTTCAGTTTCAAGCCGGCGAAGCCCAGACGGGTTTTGGTGCCGGTCAGCGCGTCGGTGCCGCCTTCGGTATGGTTGGCCTGGACATTGTATTCCCATTGGCCGTAACCGGTCAGGGCATCGTTAATCTGGGTCTGACCTTTGAAACCAAACCGCATGTAGCTTTGGTCGCCGTCAATAGTTTTGTTGTCGCTAAAGTAGTGACGGGCGCGGACGCTACCATACAGGTCCAACTTGTTGCCATCTTTGTTATAAATTTCCGCGGCATGCAGAGCTGGGGCAATCAATGTGGCTAAAACGGCCAATGCTATCTTCTTCATTCCTGTTTTTCCTTACCAAATACTCTCGTGTTTATAAAATAGGACTCAGCCTTTTGATGGTTGATGTCCTGAGCTAACCAGCATTTATAATGTAAAAATAAAAGCTCAGAGAACGCGCACTGTTTAAATAAGATATTACTCCGTGGTCTGATTGCGCAGGATAGTAGCAGCAAAATCTACACTTAGATTGTGAACTTTTCATTAAAGTTGGAATCTACTATCCTGTGGCGCTCCAAACCGCGGTACGTACATTAACTTGTCATACAGATTTAAAATTTGAGAGCCATCACAAAACCCCTCTTTTTTTTAAGGGGTTAAGCCGGCGCTGTCATCCGCCTGGCACCCGATCCAACGCCCTACGCCGCTTAAGTCAAATCGGCGCAGGCTAACGCCGTTGCCGCCTGCGCCATCACAATGCCGCCGATGACAGGCAGCAAAAATGATCAATTGGTATAATACTTTTCTCACCAAACCTTGACCGCTCATGGCAATACATCACAATAAGTCATTGCTCCCCGCAAAATCGCCGGTATCCATATAACAATTGTCAAGATATTATTTATCATTTATTTAACAATTATTTTGGCCTCAGGTCAGTAGCAAAACTTATCGGCAAAACAGCGTGGTTAATTTAACTTATGCTAAATTTACCCGGCGATCCGTTTTCACTCTCCGCCTTAGGCCACCTACTTTGCATTATCATGACAAAATAAACAAAGTGTTTTTTTCGATATAGATATTCGCCTGGAAAGCATAATAGCCATTTCCCAGGCGTAAAGCCTGGGCATATCCACTATAAATAACTGTTAATCCGCCCAACAAAAATAAGTAAAAAAACACACAATAGTTAATGCACTAATAATAACTATGATTAGCAATACGCTTTAACGCTTCGCTCCGGGTTGGCGAACCAGGCTGGCCGAGAGCCTGTCCAGCAACATGGCCATCAGCACCACCGCCAAACCGCTCTGCAGCCCAAGGCCGATATCCAATTGCTGGATGCTGGTTAATACGTCGTTGCCAAGCCCGCCGGCGCCGACCATGGAGGCGATTATCACCATTGACATCGCCATCATGATCGTTTGATTTACCCCGGCCATAATGGAGGGCAGCGCGTTGGGCAACTGCACCTTCCATAATAGCTGCCGGCGGGTGCAGCCAAACGCCAGTCCGGCTTCCACCAGGTTTTTATCCACCTGGCGGATACCCAAATCGGTTAAACGCACCACCGGCGGCATGGCGAACAGCACGGTGGCGAAGATCCCCGGCGGCCGGCCGAGGCCAAACAGGATCGTGGCGGGGATCAGGTAGACAAACGCGGGCATGGTTTGCATAAAGTCCAGCATCGGGCGGACTATTTGGCCCGCCCTTGGCCGCCGGGAGATCATAATGCCCAGCGGGATACCGGCCAGCAGGCTGAACAAGGTAGACGACAGGGTGAGCGCAAGCGTTACCACGGCGTGTTCGCTATAGCCGCTGTAGATAATGAAAAGCATCGCCGCGGCGCTGAACAACGCGTATCCCTTGCCGACGCGCCACAGGCTCAATCCCACCGCGATGGCGGCCAGACCCCAGGGCGAAAGCCAGCCCAGGCCCCGTTCAAGGGTGCCGGCGACGGTGTCGATCGCCAGGGCGACGGCATCAAAAAATACGCCGCCGTGATCCAGCAGGTAACGTACGCCCGCGTCTATCTGCGCGCTGAAATCAACGGTTCCGGTCATGGGGTTGCTCCCGGGGCGGCGTGAGCTGGCCGCTGAACGCGCCGGCATAATCTTCGGCCAGTACAAACCGCGAGGTATCGACGCCGGCGAAAAAACGGCGTACGTAAGCATTGGCCGGCGCATTGACAATCTGCTCGGCGGTGCCTGTCTGGATCACCCGGCCCTGCTGCATAATGGCGATGCGGTTGCCGATACGCAGCGCCTCTTCGATGTCGTGGGTAACAAAAATGACCGTACGCCGCTGGCTGGCTTGCAGACGCAGCAGGAGTTCCTGCATCTCTCGCCGGTTAATGGGATCGAGCGCGGAAAACGCCTCATCCATCAGCAGCAGCGTGGGATTGACCACCAGCGCGCGCGCCAGGCCGACCCGTTGCTGCATGCCGCCGGACAGTTGGTGCGGAAGCTGTCCCGCCACCTGCTCCAGGCCCACCTGCGCCAATACCGCCAACGCTTGTTTATGGCGCTGCGCCGTGCCGATGCCGGCCAGCTCCAGCCCGAAGGCGGCGTTATCCAATACGCTGCGCCTGGGCAGCAGGGCGAAAGACTGGAACACCATGCCCATTTCATGCCGGCGCAGCTGGATAAGCGCGGCTGCCGACAACCCCGACAGCGGCTGCCCGCTAAAAAACACCTCGCCGGCGCTGGGTATAATCAGGCGATTGAGGGTGCGCAACAGGGTGGATTTGCCGGAGCCGGATAAGCCGACGATGACAAAAATTTCGCCGCGATAAATCTCAAGCGTAATATTGTTTAACGCCACCGAGCAGCCATATTGGGTAAATAATTCGGCAGGGTCCGCGCCCTGGCGTAAACGCGTCAAGGCCTGTTGTTCACCTTCGCCGAATATTTTATACAGCCCGTCAATTTTTATTAGCGTTTTATTCATCGGGTTTTGAATTTTTGCCATCTGCTAACCATAAGCACAGGCTATAAGAAAAAAGAACGGCGTAATAAACTATTATCGTATGAGTTATAACTAAATGGTTTAAACCTTCTCACCATAATTAATATTATTTTCCGAGTGCTGTTTGAAACTGAAAGATTCACTGATTAACCATTTTTTAACTTTTTGGTAAAGCAGGATGTTATTTGCCCGTTCCGGTTGGATTAAATAATAACCGCGACCGGTTTTTAATTGCGGTCCGCAGACCACCAGTTCGCCATTATCAAGGAATTGATCCACCAGCGGTTTCCAGCCCAAGGCCACGCCCTGGTTTTTCAGCGCCGCCTGGATCACCAGCGAATAGGCATTGAAGGTCAATGAGGTCACGCCGTCATCCGGTTCCAGGCCCTGGCCGCGAAACCAATCGTGCCAGCTCAGCCAGCGGCGCGGCAGGGTTTCGGGCAAGTTGAGCAATGGCAGGGGCAGCAGGTCCAGAGCCGCGCCCGGCCTGGCGTGTTGTTGAAAAAACCACGGGCTGCATACCGGTACCACCAGTTCGGGAAACAGCATATCGCTGCGGCAACCGGGGATCTGGCCGTCGCCAAAGGAGATGCCCAGGTGGGCGCTGCTGTCACGCAGGGAGAACTCGTTGGGCGAGGTGGATATCTGGACATCGACGTTCGGGATCAGCTGTTGCAATTGGTCCAGGCGCGGCAGCAGCCAATAGCTGGCAAAGCCCATATCCGTATCGATACGCAGCACATCCCGTTGTTTTTTAAGCTGGATCCTTTCAATTTGCTGGCTGATTTCCTGCAGGCTGGCGCGCACGATCTGGTAGAGCTGTTCGCCGGGGTCGGTGAGGGCCACGCCGCGGTGACGCCGTTCAAACAGCTTGGCGCCCAATTGATTTTCCAGCAAATTGATACGCTGGCTGACCGCCGGCTGCGACGAGCCCAGTTCCTTTGAGGCGGCGGTAAAATTAAGATGACGCGCCGCCGCCTCGAAAACAGCCAGCGCCTGTAGCGGCGGCAGCCGAAAATGGTTTGCCATAATGTCCCCTTATAGGTCGATAAGTTATTAACCGGTTCACAGCAAAATATATTTGTGCGATAAAAATAACATTGAGCTGTATATTTATTTAAAGCGAAATTTAACTATGCTTAGCAAAAAACCGAATATCGTTATTCTGATGGCGGATCAGCTTGCCGCCGGCGCGCTATCAGCCTATGGAAATAATGTCAGCAAAACGCCAAATATAGACAAACTGGCGCGCGAGGGCGTGGTATTTAACTCCGCATATTGCAATAGCCCATTATGCGCGCCCTCGCGCGCGTCGCTGATGACCGGCCAGTTAATTTCCCGTAACGGCGTCTATGATAATGCGGCGGAATTTCGCGCCGAAAGTCCGACGTTTTGCCATTATTTGCGTCAGGAGGGCTACCGAACCTACCTGGCCGGCAAAATGCATTTTTGCGGGCCGGATCAGCTGCATGGTTTTGACGAGCGGCTGACCACCGATATCTATCCGGCGGATTTCGGCTGGACGCCGGACTGGCGCCATCCTGAACGGCGACTGGACTGGTTTCACAATATGAGTTCGGTACTGGACGCGGGCGAATGTATCCGCACCAATCAGCTGGATTTTGATGATGAGGCTCTGTTCCACACCCGGCAAAAGCTGTTCGACCTGGCCCGGCGCAACGACGACCGGCCTTTCCTGCTGATGATGTCGCTTACCCATCCCCACGATCCCTTCGCTATTCCGCGCCGTTACCTGGACCGCTATCGCGCGCAGGATATCGATCTGCCCAGGGTGGCGGCGGGAGATGCGCCGCCCGATGCGCATTCGCGGCGGCTGCGCGCCATGTACCAACTGACCGACGGGCTGCTGGACGACGACCAGATCCGCCGGGCGCGCCATGCCTATTACGGCGCCCTGGCCTATGTCGACGATCGGTTCGGCGAGGTGCGCGACACCCTTGACGCCACCGGTCTGGCCGACGATACCATTATTATCCTGATTTCCGATCATGGCGAAATGCTCGGCGAGCGCGGCCTGTGGTACAAAATGAACTTTTTTGAAGGGGCGTCGCGCGTGCCGATGATTATCCACGCCCCCGGGCGCTTTGCGCCGCGGCGCGTTGAGCAAAGCGTGTCGCTGGCCGACCTGCTTCCCACCTTGCGCGAGCTGGCGACCGGCCGGCCGTTAACCGAGGATGAACAGGCCGCGCCCCTGGACGGCCGCAGCCTGGTGCCTCATCTGCGCGGCGAGACGGGTCCGGATGGTGTGTACGCTGAGTATCTGGCGGAAGGGGCGCTGGCGCCGATGGTGATGATCCGGCGCGGACCCTGGAAATTCATCGCGTCCCTGGGCGAACCCGATTTGCTCTATGATGTGCGCCAGGATCCCAGGGAACTGGTCAATCTGGCGTTGTCCCCGGCGTTTGCGCCGCAGTTGCTGCAGTTCCAGCGCGAAGCGCGGGCGCGCTGGAACCTTTCCGACCTGAACCGGCACATATTGACCAGCCAGCGCGCCCGGCTGTTCCTTACCCGGGCGCTGGGGCGGAGCGGCGCCCCCGACTGGGATTATCAACCCTGGCAGGACGCCAGCCACCGTTTTATCCGTAATCACCAATCCCTGGACGAGCAGGAGGCGCTGGCGCGCTATCCGCGCCCGCCTTCAACGCTCTGAAACCGTTACCTATGAGGAAAATTATGCGCGTGCACGCCGCTGTTATTGCTTTGGGGCTATCGCTTGCGATGGGCCTGCCGATCCAAACCCGGGCCGCCGGGGCGGCCGATTGCGAAACGGTAAAAATGTCCGATCCCGGCTGGTCCGATATCGCCGCCACCAACGCGGTCGCCGGCGTAGTGCTGCAGGGCCTGGGTTACCGCCAGCAGGTGCAAAACCTCTCGGTGGCCCTGGCTTACCAGGGATTGAAAACCGGGCAGTTGGACGTATTCCTCGGCAACTGGATGCCGGCGCAACAGCCGGTGATTGAAAAATTCACCCGCGACGGCGCGGTCAAGGTGCTGGGCGCCAACCTGAGCAGCGCCAAATTCACCCTGGCGGTGCCGGACTATGTGGCGCAGGCCGGGGTAAAGGACTTTGCCGATCTGGAAAAATATGCCGACCGCTTCGATCATAAAATATACGGTATTGCCCCCGGCGCGCCCGCCAACCAGAATATCAAAAACATGCTGGATAAACATGATTACAACCTGACCGGCTGGACGCTGGTGGAATCGAGCGAAAGCGGCATGCTGGCCCAGGTCGGCCGCGCGGTGGGCAAACAGCAGTGGATAGTGTTCCTCGGCTGGGAGCCGCACGCCATGAATACCCATTATAAGCTGACCTACCTGAGCGGCGGCGATCGTTATTTCGGGCCAAACTACGGCAGCGCCACGGTGAATACCGTCACGCGCCGCGACTTTAGCGCCCAATGCCCCAACACCGGCCGATTGTTTAGCCAGTTGGCGTTTAACGTCGATTTGGAAAACCGGATAATCAAACGGGTGCTGGATGATAAACAGACCGCCAATGAGGCGGCGGCGGCGGAGCTTCAACAGCATCCCGAACTGCTGGAGCGCTGGCTGGACGGCGTGACCACCCTGCAGGGCAGGCCGGGATTGGCCGCCGTGCGGCAATCGCTGAAAATTTAGCCGTCGGTGCGGCGCCCGTCGGGAATGTCAAGGAATCGGGCATCCCGGCGGCATGATTTACCGGATCGTCTCACGGCCCGCGCTCCCCATGCGCGGGCCGTGGTTTTTATCGCCTCTACTCGTCGAACGGTTCGCCAAGCGTCAGCATCAGCCGATTGGCCCAGGCGAAGAAGGCGGTGGCCTGCACCAAATCCAGCAGTTCCACATCGCTTAATCCCAGTTCGCGCAGCCGGGTCAGCTGTTGTACTCCGGCCGTGGCCGGGGTGGCGGACAGGGCGGCGGCAAAATCAATTTCCGCCCGCCAGCGCGGCGACTGTCCGTCGCTGAGCGCCAGGCCCGGCGGGGTGTCCAGCAGCCGCTGCACGTCTTCCGGCTGTTTCGACAGTTGCGCGGCCTTGCGGGCGTGCACCGAGGCGCAATAGAGACAGCCGTTCACTTTGCTGGCCACGGCTGCCGCCAGCTCCCGCTCTTTGCGCGCCAGGCCGCCGGAGGTATAAAAAATGCCTTTGTCGGTCAGCGTTCGCTGTTCCAGCACCGGCAGGTTACGGCCGAGCAGGCGAAAATAGTCGGAGTCGGCATGGCCGTTATTGACCAGGGTGGCTTGCTGCTGCGGCGTGAATTCGGTCAGTTTTTTGGCGGCAAGCCACGGCTCCCAGCCCAGTTCCTTCTGGGTAAACGCCAGCGGCGCGGAACGCCCGCCCCGGGTGTGGCCGACGGTACGCCAGCGGCCCGCCGGCGCCGCCTGATCCGAGGGCGTATCCACCGGTTGCCCGTTAATCAGCCGGTAGCCGCGCAGCAGCCGGCTTTGGAAACTCACAAACGCAATCAGCTGCGACAGCGTCACGATAGCGTCCGGGGACCATCCCGCCCGTTTCAAATCCAGCAGATGCTCCGCGCTGGCGGCGGCGGGACGATGGCTGAGCAACTGGGCGTGGACCAGCGCGGCCTCCAGCCTGGCGCCGCGGGTCGCGGGCGCAAGCGGCGCCTGGCTGCGGGCGTAGAAGTCGGCCAGGCGGCTGTCGCCGTGCCACAAGGCGACCTGCCGCGCCACCTCCAGCCGCGCCGGCAGTGAAAAATCAATCCCGTCGCCGACGGTAAACAGCGCCCGGTAACTGCCCTGGATATGGCGGGTTGCCGCGTCGCGGGTGAGGCGCGCCGCCGCCAGGGGGGAATCCGGCGCGATAGCCGCCAGTTGGTCGAGTACATCCTCGTTTGTCAGGGTGTCGGTCATAACCTCTCCTGTGAAGAAAATGGCTGTGTGGAAGTAACCGGCGCATCGGTTTTGCTCGGCGCCGGCGGTGTCCAGCCCAGCCCCGGCGCAACGTCACGGGCAATCAGCTCAAGTGAACGCAGAATATACGCATGGGGCGGATCGATGGAATGTACCTGGAAAGCCAAATCGGTCACCCGCGCCAGGGCAGTATCCTGCCGCAGCGCCGCCAATACCTGGCCGGGTGTGCCGAGATGGACATCGAAGGCGGCGATAAAATCCTCCAGCCGGTCGCCGTGCAGGGATTGCCCGGAGGCGCGGGCGTTTTCCGCCTGCCGGCGCAGCCCTTTTTCCGCCAACCGGCGCGCCTGGTCGCCGTCGTCGGCGGCAAACGCGGTGCGGGAGCCAAGGATGCGCGGCTCCACGCCGTCGGGCAAGGCGTCCAGGTAAGCGTCGATAATGGGATTTTGGATCGCGTCCAGCGGCAAATCAGGCGTGCGCTCCGGACGGGGCTGGGTGCGCGAGAGCATCAGTCCGTCGCCGGCCGCGCCGGCGCGGGCGCCGCCGTCTACCGAAAACGTCGCCTGCCAAACCCTTGCCGCCAGCTGCGGGGCGGCCGGATACAGCCGGTTGCCGCCGGCGCCGATGGCGTCACCACGCCAGGCCGCCAACAGGATGGCCAGGTTGGCGCCGAAAACGGCGCCGCGCTCGCCGCTTTGCAGGCCGAACGGTGGAAAAGACGTGGGCGTGCCGCCGGATCCCAGGCCGACCTCCAGGCGTCCTTGCGCCAGGAGATCCAGCACCGCGGTATCCTCCGCCACCCGCAGCGCCAGCTCCATCGGCAGGGTAATCACGCCGGTACCCAGGCGAATACGGCGGGTCAACGCCGCCACGTGCGCCAGGAATACCAGCGGCGCGGGCAGGCCGCCCTCGGCTTCATGAAAGTGATGCTGGGCCACCCAGGCCGAGTCGAAACCCAGGGCTTCCGCATGGAGGATCTGTTCGGTGGCCAGACGATATCGCTGCTGTGGATTAACCTCATCGAGCAGCCGGGTAAAAAAGCCCAATCGCTTGGCGGGCGCGGCGCGGTTGGCGACGGCGGCCACGCCCGCCGCGTCCGGCTTTATCCCGCTGGTGTTTCCCGCATTGGCATGGTTAACGGTCGTGCTCATGAATCGCTCCTGGATAGGGCCGCGCGGCGCCGGCATCCCGCCGCCGGCCCGGTATGGCATTAATCAATTCCCGGGTGTACTCATCGCCGGGCCGGCTGAAGATGCGACCGACGGGGCCGGCATCCACCTGGCGGCCTTTATACAGTACGGAAACACTGTGGGAGATCTGGCGCACGATGGCGAGATCGTGGGAAATAAATAAATACGTCAGCCCCAACTGCTGCTGTAATTCTTGCAGCAGCGCCAGGATCTGCGCCTGTACCGTTACATCCAGCGCCGAGGTGGCTTCATCAAGGATCAGGATGCGCGGGCGCAGGATCAGCGCGCGGGCAATGGCCACCCGCTGGCGCTGGCCGCCGGACAACTCGCGCGGCCGGCGATTGAGCAGCGCCGGCGGCAGGGCGACGCGATCGGCCATCTCCTCTACCCGACGGCGGCGTTCGCTGGTGCTCAGCGGGTCAAAATTGCGCAACGGCTCTTCAATAATGTTAAACAGGCGCTGCGATGGATCCAGTGAGCTGAACGGATTCTGGTAGACCAGCTGTATTTTTTGGCGAAACCGGCGCAGCGCCTCGCCCTCAAGGCCGGTAATATCGGTGCCGTCGATAAATGCCCGGCCGGCGCCCGGCCGCTGGAAACCCAGCAGGATACGCGCCAGGGTGGTTTTGCCCGAACCCGATTCACCCACCAGCGAATGGGTAGTGCCCGGCGCCACTGAAAACGATACCTGGTCCACCGCGCGCAGGGGCGTGGCGTTTTTACCGCCCAGCGCAAAGGTTTTGCTGATATTCTCGGCGACGATCGCCATGGGCGACCCGGTCTGCCGGGGCGGGGGAGACCGATGGCGCGCGGACAGCGCCGGCGCATCGTTAAACAATTGACGGGTATAGGGGTTTTTGGGCGCGCGCAAAACCTCCGCCGCCGGCCCCTGTTCCTGTATCCGCCCGTGGCGGAACACCAGCAGGCGATCGGCGCGCTCCGCCGCCAGCGCCAGATCGTGGGTCACCAGCAGCACCGCGGTGCCGAATTCACGCCGCAGCTCATCTATCAGGTCGAGGATACGTTTTTGTACCGTGACGTCCAGGGCGCTGGTGGGTTCATCGGCGATAATCAGCGCCGGGCGCAGTGCTATGGCGATGGCAATCAGCACCCGCTGTTTCATGCCGCCGGACAGTTCATGAGGATATTGATGGACGCGCAGCTCCGGATGCGACAGGCCGACGCGGGATAACAGCGCAATCACCCGCGCATCGCGCTCCCGGCGCGGCATGCGCTCATGGATGGCCAGTATTTCAGCCACCTGGCCGCCGATGGTCTTGACCGGATTAAGCGAGCTGGTTGGATCCTGCGGGATAAGGCTGATGCGCGCCCCGCGCAGGGCGTCAAGGCGGCGCTGCGGCCAGCGGGCGATGTCGACGCCGTTCAGGCGGATGCCGCCCTGTTCCAGCCGGCCGTTGTCCGCCAGCAGGCCGATAATTGCCTGGGCGGTGGTGGTTTTTCCCGAGCCGGACTCGCCCACCAGGGCCACCACCTCGCCGGCCCGGATGCGAAACGTGACGTTATGCACCACGCGCAGGCGTACTCCCGCCTCATCATAGGCGATGCAGACATCATCCAGCTCCAGCACCGGCGCCGCATCATCCCGCGCGGCGGCGGGCTTGCGTCCCGGTCCGGGTAAAACATGCAGCAGGCTCATCGGCGGCTCCTTGAAAAAGACTGACTGATACGGTTGGCCGACAGCACCACCAGCACCACCACCACGCCGGGAAAGGTGGTCAGCCACCAGGCGGTGGAAATATAATTGCGCCCTTCGGCTATCAGCAGTCCCCACTCCGGGGTCGGCGGCGGCGTCCCATAACCCAGAAAGCTCAGCGTGGAAATAGCCAGGATGGCGCTGCCGAACTGCAGGGCGGAAAACGCGATAACCGCCGACAGCGAATTAGGCAGGATATGCCGCCACAAGACGGCGCCGAAAGTGCCGCCGCTGCCATAGGCCGCCTCGACGTAATCGCTGTGGCGCACCCGCACCACCTCCGAGCGGGCGAGCCGGGCAAAATTCGCCACCGAGGTGATGCCTACGGCGATGGCGGCATGCACGGTGCCGAAACCCAGCAGGATAATGATACTTAGCGATAAGAGCAGGCCCGGTATCGACAGCAGCACATCGATAAAACGCATTATCAGACTTTCGGCCAAACCGCCGGCGGCGCCGGCCGCAGCGCCCAGCGCCGTGCCCAATGCCAGTCCCACCGCCACCGCCACCAGCGCGCCTGACAGCGAAAACGCCGCGCCGTACACGATGCGGGCATACAGATCGCGTCCCAACTGGTCGGTGCCGAGCCAATGGCCGGCGCCCGGCGCCAGCCGCTGGGCGCCGGGGATGCCCTCGGTGCCGCTATAGGCGGTAAACAGCCCCGGCGCCAGCGCCCAGCAGATCACCACGGCGATCACCAGCCAGGCCAGCAGCAGGCCCGGCCTGAACATGGGCAAACGCGCCCGCGTACGCCGGACCGGGTGGCCGGCGCCGGCCGACGGCGGCGGGACGGCGGGGGACGGCGAGGGCGTGGGTAAAGGTAAACTGCTCATGACGCGACTCTCTCTGGCGCTTTAAGACGGGGATCGAGTAGCGGATAGACTAAATCCACCGCCAGGTTGATGACGACAAACGCCGCGCTTGAAATCAGCACAATGGCCTGCAGTACCGCCAGGTCCTGGTTATTGACCGCCAGCAAGGTCAAATGGCCCAGGCCGCCGCGGCCGAACACCGTTTCGGTTATCAGGGCGCCGGCAATCAGCTCGCCGAGCAGCAGTCCGGCCATGGTCAGGGCGGGCAGGACGGCATTGCGCGCCACATGGCGCCACAGCACGCCGCCGCGGCTCCCACCCTTGGCCCGCGCCACCGCCACGAAAGGCAGCGTTTGCACCTCGTCGATTCCGCGGGTCAGTATCTGCGCCAGCGGGGCGGCAATCGGCAACGCCAGGGTGATAACCGGCAGGATAAGCCCTTGCCACTCGCCGGGATTAATCACCGGAATAAGCTTAAGCCGGAAGGAAAACAGCTGGATTAAGGCGATCCCCAGCCAAAAGGTAGGGACGGAAATAAACAGCGAGGGCAGGGCGCGCAGCAGCGAGCGCAGCCAGTTGAACGCCGTCAGGCTTGACAGGAACGCCATGCCGAGCGCCAGGGCCACCGCCAGCAGGAAACCGGCCGTCGCCAGGCGCAGCGTGGGCGGCAGATTGGCGGCCAGCAGTTGCGTTACCGGCACCCCGGCCTGCACCGAATAACCCAGATCGCCGCGCAGCACATTGCCCGCCGCGTGCAGATACTGTTGCCATAAGGAGACATCGGCGCCGTACGCCGCGCGTATATCGGCGATTTGCGCCGGGCTCAGGCCCATATCCGGATCCTGGAACCTGATAAGGACCGCATCCCCCGGCAGCACCTGCAATAACAGAAAAGAGACGGTAAAAGCCGCCCACAGCACCAACAGCGCCTGTCCGATCCGTGCGGCAACATAACGATTCATTCTGGCCTCCCCTGGTTAAGCCCGCAGGTCGGGCTCAGTGTTTTTCCAGCCACGCGCCGTAAAACGACGGCCGCCCCACCGCCTCGAAGCTGACGCCCTTCAGATAAGGCGCGCCGGCAAACACCTGCGGCTCCTCGAAAATCGGGATAACGTAGGCCTGTTCGAGCAGATAGCGCTGGGCTTCACCCGCCAGCCGCAGCCGCTTTTGCCCGTCTACTTCCGCTGAAATGGCCACCAGCAGCGCGTTCAGCTTCTCGTCGCTAAAGGTGGTCGTTTTGCTGCTGAGCCCGCCTTTTTGCAGCAGCGCGTCGCGGTTGGCGGGATAGAACTGGCTTTTGATCACATCCGGATCGGCGCGGCCCACTTCCACCACATTGACCGGGGTTTTTAGCGGGTCAAGGCTATCGGCGATCTTACTGCCGGCATCGCCGGCCAGAATGTTCAGCCGTACGCCCACCTGTTTCCACTGCTGCGCCACCAACTGCAATACTTCCTTATTTTGCGGCTGCGGCGGCGACTCATAAATGGCCAGCGCCAGCGGCCGGCCGTCCTTCTGGCGCACGCCGTCCGCGCCCGGCGCCCAGCCGGCGTCATCAAGCAGTTTCTTCGCCAGCTGCGGGTCAAAGGTCAGTTTATCCGCCAGGTTGACGTAACCGGCCGCCGGAGCGGCGATGACCGAGGTCGCCTGGGGATAATGCGGTGAAAACAGGGTATCGACGATCTGTTTGCCGTTGGTGGCGTGCAACAGCGCCTGGCGGACCCGCACATCGGCCACCAGCGGGTTATCCGGTCGGAAAGAGATACCGTCGTTGACGCCGCGCGTCGGCGCGGCGTAAATGACAAAGCGTTGATCGGTGGCCTGTTTCTCGTCATAGGCCTGCACCTGGCGGATAAAGTCGGCCTGGCCGGCCAGCAGCGCGCCGATGCGCACGCTGTCTTCCGGGGTGATCAGATACTTGATGCCGTCAAGATTGGCCCGTCCCTGCTGCTGCAGGTTTTTCGGTCCCCAGCGGTAATCCGGGCGCGCGCTCA
The DNA here is from genome assembly GCF_036398755.1 of Acerihabitans sp. Lineage (NCBI taxonomy): Bacteria > Pseudomonadati > Pseudomonadota > Gammaproteobacteria > Enterobacterales > Pectobacteriaceae > Acerihabitans > Acerihabitans sp. The sequence goes on from NZ_DASWOM010000020.1 coordinate 80,069, forward strand.
AATCCACCTCGCGGCCCAGGGTTTCCCCACTGACCACGAACGGGCCGGAGCCGATGATATGGCGGGCGTCGCCTAGGGCATCGAAGCTTTGCGCCAGCGTGCCGAGCGACACCAGCCCCGAGCCGATGGTGGCGGTGCCCTGCAGGAAACCGGGCGACGATTGCTTGAAGACGAATTTCACCGTCAGCGGATCGATCACTTCGCTGTGATCGTAGTTATTAATCACCTCCGATACCGGCAAATGATGTTCTTTATCGCCAAGGCCATAGGTATCGAAATTTTTGGCCACCGCGTTGGCGTCAAGCGGCGTGCCGTCGGAAAAGGTCACGCCGGGACGGATTTTAAAGGTGTACTGCGTTTTGTCGTCGTTGCTGGTCCAGGATTCGGCAATCCATGGCTCGATGGCCAGCGTCTGCGGATTTTGATAGGTCAGCTTATCGGTAATCTGGTTCAGGATGCCGCCGTTGGGATAAAAACCGCCGGCCGGCGGGTAAAGCGTCGTGTGCGCCTGTTGCTCCAGGTAGATCAGCGTGCCGCCTTGTACCGCAGCGCTATTGTCGGCCGCCGAAGCGCCGGCGGCGGCGCCGAGCAGTGCCAGCGTCAGCGCCAGCAACGGTACTCGGGGCTGGTTTACCCCGGCGATACGATGATGCCTGGAGTGAGAACGGTATTTTTGCTGCATGGCGAGTCCCTCGGGCTAAACATGAGAGCCAATATCAGGGAAATAGGGCGCCAGCAGAACGGATATATTCAAATATTGATTGCCGTAAAACGCATAACCAAATAACAAACTTGGCTAAGTTTATACTAAATAAAGCTAAGAGATCCGCCGGCTTCAATAAACGCGTTATAAACCGGCCGTTGCCTTATATATAGAAGAATAAAATATATCTCATATTTTATTGTTTCTTCTGACCGGACGACGCTTCACCTACTATTCCGGACATTATAAGCATCTCAAATAATGATTAAAAAATAATCAGTGAAATTAATCATCACATTAGCGCAGTCCCGGCAGCGGTACTAAGGATCTCAGGGTTATGATCGTGCTGACGAACGTGAGCAAGATATTTGACGGCGGTAGCGCGCCGATCGTGGCGGTGGATAATGTCAGCCTGCGCGTCGGGCGCGGCCAGATTTACGGTATTGTCGGCTATAGCGGCGCGGGCAAAAGCACCTTGGTGCGGCTGCTGAACGGGCTGGAAAAGCCCAGCTCCGGCGAGGTGTGGGTGGCGGGCCAGGATATTGCCCGCGCCGGCGGTGAACAGCTGCGCCAGGCGCGGCTGAAGATCAGCATGATTTTCCAGCACTTTAACCTGCTGTGGTCGCGCACGGTCCGCGAGAACATCGCGTTTTCCATGCAGATTGCCGGCGCGTCCAAAGCGGCCATCACCGCACGCGTGGCGGAACTGGTGGCGCTGGTGGGGTTGCAGGGCCGGGAAAACGCCTACCCTTCGCAGCTTAGCGGCGGGCAAAAGCAGCGGGTGGGCATCGCCCGGGCGCTGGCCAACAATCCCGAGGTGTTGCTGTGCGACGAGGCCACCTCGGCCCTGGATCCGCAGACCACCGACAGTATTCTCGATTTACTGCTGGATATTAACCACAAGCTAAACCTGACCATCGTCCTGATTACCCACGAGATGCACGTGGTGCGAAAAATCTGCCAACGGGTGGCGGTGATGGAGGCGGGGCGCGTGGTGGAGGAGGGCGAGGTCCTGGAGGTGTTTACCCATCCCCGGCAGGAAATCACCCGGCAATTTGTCAGGCAGGTCAGCCAGTATCACGAGATTGAGCAGGGCTTTAACCCGCTGCTGGTGCAAAACCTGCCCGGCGCCATCCTGAAACTGACGTTTGTCGGCCTTAGCACCCATCAGCCGGTGGTGGCGGAGCTGACGCTGCGCTACCAGCTGCCGTTTAATATCCTGCACGGCAAGATGACCCAAACCGCCAACGGCGTATTTGGCGAACTGTGGCTGCATGTGGCGGCCGATGAAGCCCGCCTGGCCGCGATCCTGGCTGATTTAGCCGGCCACGACATCGCCACCGAGGTGGTAAAACATGCTTGAGTCACTGTTTCCCCATCTGCGCCTTGACCAGCTGTGGGCGGCCACCGCGGATACGCTGTATATGACCGCCTTATCCGGCCTGGCGACTTTTGTCCTGGGCATCGCCCTGGGGCTGGCGCTGTTCCTCACCGCGCGCGGCGGCCTGTTTGCCCATCGGGGCATCTATGGCGCCATCTCGGTGCTGGTGAATGTGTTCCGTTCCATTCCCTTTATTATTTTGATTGTGCTCTTGATTCCTTTTACCAAAATCCTTATCGGCACCATTCTGGGCGCCAACGCGGCGCTGCCGGCGCTGATTGTCGGCGCCGCGCCGTTTTACGCCCGCCTGGTGGAGATTGGACTGCGCGAAGTGGATAAAGGCGTGATTGAAGCGTCACGCGCCATGGGCGCGCGCGTCGGCACCCTGATCTTTCGCGTTTTACTGCCGGAGTCCTCCCCCGCCCTGGTATCGGGCATTACCGTTACCCTGATAGCGCTGGTCAGCTACAGCGCCATGGCCGGGGTGATCGGCGCCGGCGGGCTGGGCAACCTGGCCTACCTGGAAGGATTCCAACGAAACCATAACGATGTCACGCTGGTGGCGACCGTGATGATTCTTATCATCGTGTTTGTTATCCAGCTGCTTGGCGACGTCATTACCTCACTGCTTGATAAACGTTAAACAGACCGGGATATCACATCATGAAAAAAAGACTGACATTACTTGCCGCCGCCACCCTGGCCGTTCTGAGCCTGTCGGCCCAGGCGGATACCCTGAGGGTCGGCGCCTCCAACGTGCCGCACGCCGAGATACTTGAACAGGCCAAACCTATCCTGGCCAAACAAGGCATCGATCTTGAAATCAAACCTTTCCAGGACTACATCCTGCCCAATACCGCCCTGGCCAGCGGCGATATCGACGCCAACTATTTCCAGCATGTGCCCTACCTCAACAGCGTGCTCAAGGATCACGCCGGCGACAAGACCTATGATTTTGTCAGCGCGGGCGCCATCCACATCGAGCCCATCGGCATTTATTCGAAAAAATTCAAAAGCCTGAAGGCGCTGCCGCAAAACGGCAAAGTGATCATGCGCGACTCGGTGGCGGAAGAAGGCCGCATCCTGTCGATTTTTGAACGCGAGGGCGTGATCAAACTGAAACCCGGCGTCAGCAAAGTGGACGCGCGGATTACCGATATTACCGAGAATCCAAAGCATTTGCAGTTTCTGCCGAATATAGAGGGATCGCTACTGCCGCAGATGTATAACAATAATGAGGGCGACGCGGTGGTCATAAACGCCAATTACGCCATTGATGCCGGACTTAACCCGGTGAAAGATCCCATTGCCGTGGAAAGCGGTGAAAATAACCCCTATGCCAATATTATCACCGTACATCGCGGCGATGAAAACAAACCGGATATAAAAGCCCTGGTCAAGGTTCTTCATTCCAAGGCCATCCAGGACTGGATCCGCGAAAAATATAAAGGCGCGGTTATCCCGGTCAATAATTAATAACCATATATACCCTGCGGACGTCGGGTCGCGGGAAGGCGGCAAGCCCGCTCACCCGCGGCTTGAAGTCTGGCGGGCAACGTAACCGGGCCGGGATATCGGCCCGGTTACGTTGCCCGTCTTTGACCGCGTGCCGTGGCAGACTTTATCCGCCATGCGCCACGGCGGCGAATCAATGCCCGCGCTAATCGCCGGCCTTAACCGGCTGGGCGTGGTTGCCTCTGACCCAATAATGGTTACAGTAAATGACGGGGGTAATATATTGCCCAAAACGCATTAAGAAATGATGAATTGTGCTGAACGCCGGAGTGGAAAAATAAACAAAAAAGCATTTATTATCAAAGCGCCGCTATTTCCTCGGACCTTATCTGCGATAATACTCACAGAACGATAATTTTTACCTTATTTAATAAATCTGCAACACCATTTAGCTCATACTATTAACTCCACCCCAGAGCGCAGGTACCCCTATGGTTCAGTTACCGATTCATTCCGCGGTCCGTTTCAATCACCCGCGTTTCACCGGCGGGCCGGCGCAGGAGTGCATTTTGAACGAGCTTTTTTTGCGCCAGGCCGCGCTGAACAAAAGTAAACCGGCGATTATCACGCTGGATCGCATCCTGAGCTACGGCGAGCTCGCGCGCGACGCGCGATCCCTGGCCACGCACCTGCGCCGGCTGGGCGTGGGACACAACACGCCGGTGGCGGTATTATTGGCGCCGGGCATCGAGCACATAACCGCCCAGGTGGCGATTATCCTGGCCGGGGGCAGCGTGGCGCCGCTGGACGTCAGGCTGCCGGACGATCGGCTGGCCGACGTTCTGCGCCAATGGCGGGTGAGTTTTACCCTGACCGACGCCGCTTCGCGGCGGCGGACGCTGGGCACCGCCAACATTATCCTGGAAGATATCGCGGTGGGTGACGGTAATGACCTTGATTTCAACCCGATGCCGGCCTGGGCGGCGCAGCGCACCCATTTGCTGGTGATGGCGCAAACCGGGTGGCCCGCCAATCGGGAACTGGGCGCGCGCGGCATTGTCGATCAGGTGGTTAATCGCCCGGACATGAGGGTAAATTCCGACGATCGGGTGGCATGCCTCGCCGACGCCACCGGGAGTACCTACCAGTTGGAAGTCTGGAGCGCCTTGCTGAACGGCGCGGCGGCGGTGGTGCTGCCGCAGGATCTGGTGCGCGACCCGGGCCGTTTAACGGCGGCGCTAACGCAGTTTGCGGTCAGCGTTCACTTTGTCGCCGCCGGCGGGGCGACGGCGTAAACCCCGCACCCCTCATGACGGGCGCTGATCCCACAGCTGCTGCATCTGTGCCTCTATCGATGCCGGATCCCGCCTGAGGTTATCCCACACATCCCGGGCGCGCTTATCGGCCAGCACATGTTCCCGATCCTGGCGTATCCCCTCGAGCGTTTGCTCCGCCACCTGCGCGGGCGACACCTTGGGCGCGGTGATGTCCGTGGTCATATCGGTATCGATAAAACCGGCGTAGACGCCGATAACCCGTGTTCCCTGCGCCCGCAGCTGGATCCGCGCCGCGTCCGTAACCGACAGCGCCGCATGTTTCGACGCGCCGTAGGTGGCGTTAAACGGCGAGGTGAACCAACTCACCACGGAAAGCATATTGACCAGAACGCCGCCGCCGTTATTCGCCAGCACCGGCGCAAAGGCGGTGATCATCGCCAGCAGGCCGTAAACATTGACCTCCATTTCCCGGCGCATGGCGTCGCCGGATCCCGGCGCCAGCATCGGACTTTTCAGCAGGATGCCGGCGTTGTTGACCAGGATATTGACATCCGCGCAGGCGAGCGCCGCCGCCGCAACGTCGGCCGCCGAGGTCACGTCCAGCTTTACCGGCGTAAGCCTTGGGTCGGTAATGGTCGCGGGATCGCGCGCCGCCGCGTATACCCTGGCCGCGCCCGCGTTTAGCAGCGCCTCGGCGTAGGCTTTGCCCAGCCCCCGGTTCGCCCCGGTCACCAGTGCGATACTACCTTCTATCTGCATACTGTTCTCCTTCGCGTTTAGACCTGCATCAGCGTCAGCAGGGTGGTGATGATGATAATGCTGATAAATATCGACAAGGATCCGGTAAAGCTCGATACCGAGCCCAGGGAACTGCACCTGGAGGTGAACATCGGCGCCAGGGAGGAAACCGGCGCAAATACCGCCACCGCCAGCACCTGGCGAATTTCAAGCGGCAGCGGGGTGCAATAGTAGAACAGCGCGGCAAAGACCGCGCCGGCGCCATAACGCAGCGCCAGGACTTTATAAACGTCTTTCAACTGCGACCGGTTGATATTGATTTCAAGCATCATGCCGATAATCAGCATGGCGATGAAAGGATTGGCGTTGCCGATAATCGACGTCATGATGATTACCCGGCCGGGTAAATGGTAGCCGCACAAGGCCGCCACCAGCAACAGCACATAAACGTCGAATGGAATCGATGAAAACAAACGCTTGAACGTATTTTTCAAGCCGGTACTGATGCCGATGACATTGGACGCGGCGACATAACTGCCGCCGGTGCAGATAACCGAATTGCCGGCGTCAAACAGACAGGTGGCGACGATGCCCACCGGACCGAGGAAACTTTGCACATAAGGCAGGGTAAAACACCCGATATTGTAGCCGGGCGAGTTAATCATATAAAACACTTTGGTCTCGTTATTGCGTTTGCGGGCGATAAAAAAGCCGGCCGACAGCAACAGAACATTACAAACAAAACCAATCAGCACCAGCACCAATAGGGAATGTTCGACCTCAAAGCTGGCGAAACCGGTGATAACCGCCGCGGGCAAGGTCAGGTTCATCATTATTTTCGACAAGGCTATGCTATCGGAACGCTGTAATACGCCGTACCGCTTCAACAGATAACCGACCACGATAATGAAAATGAATGAAAATGCCTTGATGAGAACGTCTAGCATAGGACTGCCCCAGGGGGTAATAATGAATTCATCATACATTACCGATTGTGTCAGTCACATGGTTTTGTCAGCGCCCGAACGGGATCATTCTTTCAGGATGGAGACGGGGAGACGGGAAACAGTATAAATATCGCCGGTTTCGAGCACCGGACGGGAAAATCCCCGGCGGGCGAGGTTAAGCATCGCCCGTCCCAGTGTTTCCGTGGTCAGTATGTCGCGCGGGAACAGCGGGCGCAGCAGGGTCGCCACCGGCACCAGCAGCAGGTATAGCAGCCGGTACAGCGCGGTTTTCGAGCGCGCGCCGTGTTGCGGCAATATAATGCCCGGGCGGACGATATACACCGCTTTCAGCGCCAGACGTTGCAGGGCGTTTTCTGTGCCGCCGCGCACCCGCTTCCACATGGTGCGGCTTTTTTCCGTGCCGTCGGCCCCGGCGCCCGAGAGATAGACAAAGGTCGCCGCCGGGCTTACCCGCGCCAGCGCCTGTGCGGCGGCCAGGGTCATATCATGGGTAATGGTGGTATAGCGCGGTTCATCCATGCCCACCGAACTCACCCCGAGGCAAAAAAACGCCGCGTCGACGCCGCCGAGCCGGTGGGCAATATCGTCATAACGCAACAGCTCGGTGTGAATCAGGGTCTGCAGTTTGGCATGCTCCACGCGCGGCGCCGATCGTCCCACCGCGATGACCGCCGACACGTCGTCAGCCAGCAGGCATTCCCGCAGCACGCCCTGTCCCACCATGCCGGTGGCGCCCCAGATCATCACTTTCATCGCCCGTCCCCCCAGGTGAACGAGCGTTATTCGCCGGTCACGCCCTGGATGATAAATGTCCGGTAGGTTGCGCCGCGAAACCGGTGCGCCACCGCCTCTTGGTACTCCGGACTATCATACCAGGCTTCGGCCGCCTCAAAGGTGGGAAATTCCAGGATTACCGCGCCTTCCACCGCGCCGCCGTCGGTATGGCGCAAACGCCCGTACAGCGCCAGGGGAACGGGCTGATGAACGGCGGCGCTTTTTTCCGCTTTCTCGCCGTAGATTTTCATTTGTTCTGGGTCATTTACCGCTTCACGTACCGCGACAAAATAGGCTGGCATGGATAACTCCTTTCTGGCGATTGGCGGACGGCGTGGGGCCGCCGCCTGAAAAAATGGGTGGCCCGGCCACAGGCGCGCCGCGCCGGGTCATGGTGGCCGGACGTTGGCGCGTTGCGCCGGGCCGGGTAAAAGCCGGCGCCGGGCGTTAGCGCAAGCCGCCGGAGGCGCTGATGCGTTCGCCGGTCAGCCAGGCCGACGCGTCGGAAGCCAGGAACAGCGCGACTTTGGCGATGTCGTCCGGTTGGCCGAAGCGGCCCAGCGGCGTTTGCGCAATCAGGTCTTTCTCAAAATCACTGCCTAAAATACCCGCCGCGCCCGCCCCTTCGGTGGCCACGCCGCCCGGCGCGATGGCGTTCACTCTTATGCCGCGTCCGGCCAGTTCTCTGGACAGCCCAATCGTCAGGGTATCAATCGCCCCCTTGGTCGCGGCATAGATGGTGGAGCCGGGGGTAGGGGTGGTGCTGATCACCGAGCTGATATTGATTACGCTGCCGCCCTGGGGATTAAAGTACTTTAGCGCTTCCTGGGTCGACAGGATAGTACCGAGCACATTGATATCGAACTGGCGGTGAAACTCCTGCGCGGTGACCTCCTCCAGGGGGCCGAAAGCAAAAACCCCGGCGTTATTGACCAATACGTCAAGGGCGCCGTAGGCCTCCCGGGCGGCGCTGAACAGCCGCTGGACGTCAAGCGCGTTGCCCACGTCGCCCTGCACGGCGATGGCCTTGCCGCCGTCGGCGACAATGGCGGCGACCACTTTATCCGCATCGTCGCGGCTGGAGGCATAGTTGACCACGACCGACGCGCCGGCGGCGGCAAAGATTTTGGCGATACCGGCGCCAATGCCCTTGGATGCGCCGGTAACGACGGCGACTTTACCTTGCAACTGACTCATGAGCGGACTCCCGATGGTGTGAAAGATTAAGTGCGTTAGTTCGGAATTAATGAACTACGTTAGTTCGTAAAGTATGAACTATTGGACAAGTTGTCAACCATCGGGTATAAATATTTTATGAGACCGATAATGCATCCCGCAGCTGAAGACATTACCGTGGAGGGGATCCTGCACGCCCTGTCCGATCCCGTGCGCGCCTATATTTTTGCCGAGATAGTCCGTGCCGGGTGCTCCCAGCCCTGTTCGGCCTTTCTTGCGGTCAGCGATCGCGCCGTGCCGAAATCCACCTTGTCCCAGCACTTCAAAATTCTGCGTGAAGCCGGCCTGGTCCGCAGTGAACGCAAAGGCGTGGAAGTGCGCAATACCCCACGTCATGACGATTTACAGGAACGCTTCGGCCCCCTGATACAGGCGATCCTGGAGTCCTACTGCGCGCAGTCCGCCGGAAAACGCGACGCTACAACCGCTGTTTAATAATCTAATTCTATTATATGACTATATCCGGTCAAAATTTATGAGTAAAATACTTTAATTAATATTCTCATTGGCAGACCTGCGACATTAAAAACGGGAAATAAATATCAATATAATTGTTATAATTAGATATTATTCATTTAGAAGGAATTTTTATGGTTAATTTTATCTCGGAAATTAATATCCATTTAAAAAATAGAAATCAACTTAATAATATTATCGACCAACATAATCATTTGCAAAATGCGGATGATAAAACGCTGGATAAAGTGGTCTATGTCGCAAATAACAGCCGCGCGTTCAAGCCTGCGGCCAACCCTGAACTGCCGCTGAATAAACGGATTTCGCTCGTCTATGGATTTGATAATGTCCGCAATCTTGACAGCCGGGACGGCGTGATGAAATGCTCCATCGAGCAACTTAATCAGTCGCTGGGGATTTTCCCCGCCCAGCAAAATTATAAAATAATAAAAGGCATAAAGCGTGGTATCGCCATTTCACGCCGTAAGGTGCTGGAATTCAACAAATTGACGGGTATCGACTATGCGACGGCCAAAATCCTGCTGAGGTCGTGGCGTAATTTTTTACGTGATAATTATGATTTTATATCATTGAAATTACAACTGATTAAAAAAATAGAAAAATGCCGTACGTCGTGTCGAAATGGGGGGTGCGGACATAATATGCTGATCAAAAACAGCCCTGGCAGGCTGCACATTGGCGACGGGTTATGGCACGATACCAACGCATTGGTGAAGCAATTTGTCCAGCGAAACGATGTGGCGGGGTTTAAAACCCTGTCTTTGCGCCATAACAAAAACGCGCAGCTTTTGGCGGGAATAATGAAAACCATGCTGTTGCGACGCATCAGTAAACTGGGAATGGAGTGGAGCAGAAAGATAAAGATTATGGTTAATTTCGACGTGAATTTCAGCCATCAAACCGCCATGAAATTTACGCGCGGCCACCATGAGCAGTATTGGCCGCTGACGTATTCCGCCTATCGCTATTGCAAGCGGCAAAAACATGATCACGTGTTGATAAGAAAAGTGCCCGCCCCCGCGTGCGGCGCGCCGATCTTGCCCGGGCCGCGGTAAGTCTTCCTGTTCCCCCGACGATGTGGCGTCAAGCCGAACCGGGCTGTCGCCCGGTTACATATTATATGTGCCCGTTTGCGCGCGCCGGCCACTATAATGGGCGCATGCGCCGACGGCCCGGTACCAGGGCTGTGGCATTACCGCTAGCATCAGCATGAAAAGCATCATTGTCTGGGATGAGAAAAACCATGGAAAAACAGGCTGTAGCCACCGCGCCCAAAGCGGCGCCCGCCGGCACTCCCGTAAAGATCGATCACCTGCGTTTTCACCGCCGTCACGCCCATCTGTCGGCGCCGTTCGGCAACGGCTGGTTCGCGCGCAAGGCGGAGGGTTTCGCCCGCTTCTTCGGCACGCCGATGTTTTTAGGGGCGCAGACGCTTATTGTTGTCGCCTGGGTATGCATCAATACCTTCGGTTTCGCAAAATTCGATATCTATCCGTTTATCCTGCTTAACCTGGCGTTCAGTCTTCAGTCCGCCTACGCGGCGCCGCTTATCCTGCTGGCCCAGACGCGCCAGGCGGAGCGGGACAAGGCGCATTCCGACGCGGATGCCGAGCATCGCGAGGCGCTGGCCGTCGCCAATGCCGAACGCCAGGAGCGGGCGGCGCAAACCTCGGCGCAAATCATGACCCTGCTTGAGCAGAATACCGAGCTGACCACCCTGACCAAAAACCTGAGCGAGCGCATAGAGGTGTTGGCCGCCGAATTGCATAAAAAACTGTTGCTGGATGCGCCCAAACCCCAGGCGTAACACACTCCGGCCTGCGGATAAGGCGGGAAAGGCTCAGTTGGCCGCATTGGCCGGCGTCCTGCCCGCCAGCAACCCCGTCAGGCCGTCGCGCAGCAGCGCCGCCATGCGCAGGCGCGTGGCAAGCGTGGCGCTGCCCAGATGCGGCAGGCCGAATACGTTGTCCATCTGCCGGTAGGCGGCGTGGATTTCCGGTTCGCCGGCGAAAACGTCCAGTCCGGCGGCGGCCACATGCCCATCGTTGAGCGCGGCGATAAGCGCGTTATCGTTGATAATGTCTCCGCGTGAAATGTTAACCACCACCGAGCCCATGGGCAACCGGGCCAGCAGGGCGGCATCCACCACGCCCCGGGTTTCGGGGGCGGGTGGACAGGCAATACAAAAATAATCACTGTGCGCGGCAAGCGCGGCGAGGGAATCGTGATATACGGCGTGTTGTTCGGCCGCGGGCGGCAGCCGGAGCCGGTTATGGTAGTGAATTTCCATATCGAAGCCGCGCGCCCGCCGGGCGATGGCCTGGCCGATGCGCCCCATGCCGAAGATCCCCAGGCGCTGGTTCCAGACATCCTTGCCCAGCAGCTGGTCAGGCGCCCAGCCAGGCCAATCGCCGCCCTTCAGCAGACGCAGCCCTTCCAGCGCGCGCCGGCCCGCGCCCAGCATCAGCAGCAGGGCGGTATCGGCGCAGGACTCGCTTAACACATCCGGGGTAAACAAGACTTTTATGCCGCGCGTTTTGGCCGCCGCCAGATCGATATGATTGGTCCCCACCGAATAGGTGCAGATAGCCTTGACGGAGCGCGGCAGCCGTTCAATGGCCTGCTGGTCAAGCGGCATCGCCAGGGAAATCAGTATCGCCTCCACGTCGGTCATGGCGGACAATGCCGCCAGGGAGCCTGCCAGCGTGCCTTCCGTGGTATGGCGCAGGGTGAAATGGGCATTCAATAAGTCATGGGCTTGCGCAAACAGCGGGCAGGCCATAAACAGCACCGGTTTATCTGACATGGTTACCTCGTCGCTTATCCCGGGTCCGACGGCGGCCGGCGGGCGAAAAACCACCGCCTTTGCCGATACTCAATGTGCCGGCGCCGCGTAAATGGCTCAGGATTGAAATTGCAGGTATACCACATGGGTCTGCAAGTACTCTTCCAACCCGTGGCGGCCGTCCGCGCCGCCAATGCCCGACTTGCGCCAGCCCGCGTGAAAGCCTTGCATCGCCTCGAAATTTTCCCGGTTAATATAGGTTTCGCCAAACTTCAGTTTTTTAATCGCCGTCATGGCGGTATTCAGGTTGGTGGTATAAATCGATGAGGTCAGACCGAATTCGCAGTCATTGGCCATCCGCACCGCCTCGTCCAGGGTGCGGAAGGTGGCGACCGGCAGCACCGGGCCGAAGGTCTCCTCATGCATGATATCCATCTTATGCTGTACATCCACCAGCAGGGTGGGCCGGAAAAAATAGCCCTTATCGCCCGCGCGCCCGCCGCCGGTGACCACTCTGGCGCCTTGGGCCACGGCGTTATCCACTTTATCCTGCACGCTTTGCAGCGCGCTGGCGTCAATCAGCGGGCCCATATCCAGGTTTTCCTCCCGGGACGGATCGCCAAAGGTCACCTGTTCAAGCGCCGTGGTCAGCCGGGCGATAAAGTCATCCTTGATATCTTCCTGCACATAGACCCGTTCGGCGCAGTTGCAGACCTGCCCGGTATTGATGACGCGGGAGGCGACAATCGCCTTCACCGCCAGATCCAGATCGGCATCGTTCATCACGATGGCCGGTGCCTTGCCGCCAAGCTCCAGCGAAACCTTGGTGATGTTTTTCGCCGCCGCCGCCATGGTTTGCTCGCCCGCCGCCACGCTTCCGGTCAGGCTCACCATGCCGACCTTCGCGTTGGCCGCCAGTTCCTGGCCCACCACCGAACCCCGGCCGGTCACCAGGTTGAACACGCCGCGGGGCAAACCCACCTCGTGTACGATGCCGGCGAAGGCAATGGCGTTATTCGGCGTCAGCTGGCTGGGTTTCACCACGATGGTATTGCCGGTGATAAGCGCGGGCGCCGCTTTACGCGCCACCAGAAAAAACGGAAAGTTCCAGGGCAGGATGCCGGTGGTGACGCCAATGGCTTTTTTGAATACGAAAATATTCTCGTTACGCCGGTCGCTTTGTATAATCTCGCCTTCATAGCGGCGCGCCCATTCGGCCATATAATCGAGATAATCGGCGGTAAACAATACCTCGGTCTTGGCCAGGCCCTGGGTCTTGCCCCCTTCGGCCACGATAATATCGGTCAGCTCCCGCTCCCTGGCGCGAATACCGTGGGCGATTTTATGCAGCCACACGCCCCGCTCCTGCGCCGGTAAATCTTCCCAATCATGCTGCGCCCGTTCGGCGGCGTCGATGGCGTTGCGCACATCGTTCACGTCCGCGTCCGGTATCCGGGATATCACTTCCTCGGTGGCGGGGTTAAGCACATCAATCCATTTATCGCCACGGTGGGAGACAAACTCGCCGTCGATATACATCTGTTGCTGTTTTATTGCCATTGCTGCAACTCCATTAAGAAATTGTAGGGTTATTGTTGCGCATTGGATAAAAGTTTTACTCCGGGCACCGAAAGAATGCAATGGCCGCGCCGGTGGGAAAGGTCTTACGGATTGCTGTTTTTTTCCGCGTTTTGGGCGCGATGTCTTTGCCGCATGGCCATGGGGGAAAATAATCTGGCAGCCATTTAAAGAACGCTGTGATGACTATCTCAAAAATCCCCTGGCTGGCGGACCGGCAATATTAAGTTGAAATTTTGAGCGATATCACAGAAATTCGCAACGGATATAGACGCGCCGCCGTGGGACGATGTCCACGGCGGCGGCGGGTATCATAGCGTGCGCAGGACGCTCAGCGGTGCGCTGGTGGTGGAAGGAACAAACTCGGTTATGCTGTAATTGGCCACTTCAGTGAAGGGATCTTGCGCCAGGATATTATCCAGGTCTGGTCGCGCCAGGGTCCGCGTCAGAATGATGCCGCCGATGCGCGGCACTTTCCTGCCGGAGGCCACGAAATCACCGGTGGCAAAATATTTTTGCAGCCAGGCCAGGTGCGCTTCCAGCAGCGCCTCGACCTTTTCAATGGGCTCTTCATAGGTCAAATCAACGATAAACATCCGCGGCTCCCGCACAAGTATTAAGGATGCCGTTAGGATAAACCTTAACGGCGGCAAGCTCCACCGACGGATGACGGCCGATCGGGATTTGTGACGTGACAGGCGCGCGCTATTAACGCACTCTCTATGGCAAGAATATGACGCACCAGGTGAACTTGATGAACAACCCGCATTGGTTGAATAAAACACGGGCTATTATTTTATTTACCCTGATGCTGCTCACCGCGTTTTTGATCATCAGCTGGAGCAGCTATGAGGTGGCCAGACAATCGCTTAACGATGAAATTGAAGAAAACACATTACCGCTGACCAGCGACAACGTCTATTCCGAGATTCAGCAAGACCTGTTGAAACCGATATTTATTTCTTCCCTAATGGCCCATGACACCTTTGTCCGTGACTGGGTACTGGTGGATAGCGAGCGGGATCCGGCGGCGATGATCCGGTATCTGAGCGAGATCGACCGGCGTTTCGACACTATTTTTTCCTTTTTTATCTCTGATAAAACCCGGCGCTATTATGACCCCAAGCGGGTTTTGGAAACCGTCTCCGAGCAGGCGGAGAAAGATCGCTGGTATTTCCAGATCAAAGCCACGGCGGACGATAAGCCATATGTTATCGACGCGCGTCCCGATCCCGAGGACCGGACCCATCTGGATATCTTTGTTAATCATAAGGTCATGGATTACCAAGGCAATTTTATCGGCATTACCGGCATCGGCCTGTCGGTGCAAAAGGTCAAATACCTGATTGAAAAATATGAGCGCCGCTATAACCGCACCATTTATTTTGTTGATAAAACCGGATCGGTGATATTGCATGGCGCCGCGTTTAAACGGCCGCTGCAGATTCGGTTGCAGCCGGGACTGGGTCCGCTCGCGACGTCGATTCTTACCGTGCCGGGCGGCAGCTATCAATATGATTACCAGGGCAGGAAAGTGCTGCTCAATACCCGGCTCATCCCGGAATTCGACTGGTACCTGATGGTGGAGCAAAGCGAACATCCGCTGGAGCGGGTGCTGTTTATGACGCTGCTCAAGAACCTGGGCATCGGGGCCGGCGTCAGCGCGCTGTTTCTTCTGTTGTTATGGTTGACCATCGGCGGCTACCAGCGCCGGCTCGAGTCCATGGCCACCACCGATAAACTGACCGGCATTATGAACCGGCAGTCGTTTGAGTACCGATTCCAGCGTCTGCGGGGGCAAAAGATGGCGGAAAACGGCCCGCTGTCCATGGCAATCATTGATATCGATCATTTCAAGCAGATCAACGATCGTTACGGACACGGCGCGGGCGACCGGGTTATCCAGCATATCGCCCGGCTCATCCAGAACGCGCTGCGCCGCTCCGATTTCGTTTGCCGCTGGGGCGGCGACGAGTTTTTGGTGCTGCTGGGCGGATGCAACGGCGACGACGCGCTACGGCGCATGGAAACCCTGGCCCGCGATATCGCGCAGTCGGAGGTGATTACCGAGCGCGCGGTGATAAAAGCGACGGTCAGCTGTGGCGTTGCCGCATATCGGCAGATGGAAAACCTGGACGCGCTGATCGATCGTGCCGATATTGCGTTATACCAGGCCAAACAAGCGGGGCGCAATCAGGCTGAAAAAAGAGATTAGCGCCGGCGACACCTCGCCCGCCGCCGATAATAGTGCCGGGGCGGGTGGCATGGGGCCCTTAGCTGAACAGGCTATGGATAAGCTTCAGAAGCTCACTGATAAATTGTAGAGTCGGCAGCAAGGCGTTATCCTCAGTGCAAGGTGGAAGAGCGTTATGCGAGCGCGCCGGGAGCAGGGTCTATTATTAAACATAACCTCATTTGCTTCAATCCAGCCGTCCCGATTGCAGGGATAAAATAAAGTTGTGTTAACCCGCGCCCGGTCTAAACTAATAAGGTTACTGGAATAAAAGTGCCTGTTGTTTATTTGCGGTCATCAGCACTTTGTAATTTTCTTACCAAATCATCACCTAATGCATTGGAGTTAAAATGACACTATATCATGAAGGTAAGAGAACGTTTGCCCCCTCAAAAGACAAAGCGCCCGTAAAGGACAAACCTTCTGAAAAAACGAAGTCGCCGGCGAAAGCCAAAAGCGACGACAAAGATAAAAAAGACGATAAAGCCAAAGGGAAAAGCAGCACCAAAAAATAATGATGCCGCCAGCAGGGCTTGCCGTTAGCCTATGTCAATGGGCTGCTGATGTTAACTATCAGCAGCCCATGAATTTTTTATAATCCGGGCAGCTTCGCCATGCGATAATTCATAACGCCGGCACTTATCGCGTCGCGTCGATATTATAATATAAATAGCAGCGCCACAGGCTTATGGAAAATTGAACGATGAATTCACAACTTAACGCCGCCGCCGGCACCCTCGCTGAAACATTACGCCGCAATCGGCTGATACTGACCACCGCGGAATCCTGCACGGCGGGCCTGGTGGCCATGGCGCTGTGCGCCGTGGGCGGCAGCGGCGATTTTTTCACTCGCGGCTTCATAACGTATACCGATAGCGCCAAGCATGAAGTCCTGCACGTCGGATGGCATTCCCTGCAAACCCATACCGCCGTCAGCGAACAGGTGGTGAAAGAGATGGCCGCGGGCGCGCTGGAGGTCGCGGGTGAGGATCTCGCCCTGTCGGTCAGCGGCTACGCCGGGCCGGAGGACGGACCCGACGGCACCCCGGCCGGCACCGTCTGGTTCGGGTGGGTTACGCTTGATAAAAAGATCCATACGCAGGTGAAACAGTTTACCGGCGATTGCGAATCCGTTATAGAACAGGCCGCCATCTTCGCGTTAACCGGGATGAACGAATTGCTGAATACTCAATAGCTCTTTTATGGCAGGGCGCGCAAGACCCGGCATGGGTTACCGCAGGCCACGACATTGGCGGGAATCGGGCGCGTTACCACGCTGCCGGCGCCGATGGTGGTGTTTTCTCCAATCGTCACGCCGGGCAGGATAATACATCCGCCGGCAATCCAGACATTATCGCCGAGCGTAACCGGTTCGGCCCAGCCGATATGCCGGCCGCGTTCCCGGGCGTCGAGCGGATGATGGGCGGTATAAAGCTGCACGTCCGGGCCGATGAACACGTGGTTGCCAATGGTTACCGGCGCGCAGTCCAGCAGGACAAAATTGAAATTAATAAACACATGGCTCCCGAGCCGGGTGTTCATGCCGTAATCAACCCGCAGGTTTTTCTCGATATGCACGTCCTCGCCCACCTGGCCGAAGATCGTCAAAAGAAGTTGCCGCTGCCGTGCGGTTTCACGGTGTCCCAGCGCATTATAGCTATCGATGTTATCCCTGACCGCGTGCCGTATTTCAACCAGTTCGGGGTCATTGATAAAATAACGCTCGCCCCGCCGCATTTTTTCCAACTCACTCATCGTATTACTGCCTCTTGTCACACGTTAACCCGTCACCAGGTCGATCTCCCCATGTCGCGGCGGGTCTACCGGCAGGCGCGTAAAAGCCGCCTGCGGGTGGCCGGTGATGCCTGCCACGCCCCAAGGGCATAGTGCCTGAAAGCCCCGGACAGCTCCACTCGTTCGGCGGCTTTCGGCAACAGGGGTTCACCCGGCCGCCTCGGCAAGGCCGGTATCCCCAACTGTTGAAAAAAGAAGCATATCGTCGTAACAATGACACCTAAGAATTTTCCTACCGCCGTAATATACTCACGCGCAGAGGAATACCATAGGCGGGTTAATATCGTCTGATTCCGGCGATCTGTATAAAATACACGAATCGATAATAGCGTAACCGTATGGCCCATAAAAGTGGTTAGGATGGGTAATATCTATCATAAATGTATCTGGGTTTATTATTAATGAACTTGTTAATATTATGTTTAATTCTTGTATTCCTCATGCTGTACAGTTTTCAACGCCATGCGCAATTTCTTGCCAGCAGAACGTTACCGAAAAAACGGCATGCTAAACAAGTAATGGTTTATGGATATATAAAATTACCGTTATTGTCAGTGGTCCGGCATCAGGATTTCCACGCTCTGGCCAATAAGGGCCTCGCCGATGGCCGCCAGGAAGACATGATGAACAGAGCGGCATAAATCAGTTTAAAATCAACACATAATCATCGGTGGTTTTAATGACGCAATAGCGAAGATGACCTTAACCTCGCGCGGATATGGACATTAGGGCATGCCTGTAATGAGAAAGGCATCAATGCGAAAACTATTGATCAAATTTCTGATTAATAAGGCATAAAAAATATTAGCAGTCGTAAAGCTATTCTTTAAAAGAATGTTATCAGCAGGCCCAACAATGAAATCAATCATTTTCATCCTGGCATTATTATTGTCAGGCTGCAGCGCGGTAGGTCATTATAATGTCGACAAAAACGCCAGCAATAAAGCGGATTTTCATTTTATCGGTATTCCCGTATTGGCCGGCGCCGTCGGTTCCAGCTTTCCGCTAACGGAAAATTATAGCCTCACCGCCGGACATGTGGCGAAATTAATGATGGTTAGGGTGAAAGCCTATAATCCCCTCTGCGATGTGGCCATTATTTACCATAACAATAAAGGACGGGCGTTGCCCAAACTGGAATCGGCGGTTAAAGGCGAACGGGTCAATCTGTACGGATACAACGCTTATACGACGCTTCCCACCTCGTCATCCGGCACGTTGCAGGCTTTCGGCTGGTGGGATAAGCCCGGCACCAGTTGCCGCATGGGGTTGACCGACGCGGGCGGCATCCAGGGCATGAGCGGCGGGCCGGTATACGTGGCCGACGGCGCCATCGTCGGTATCTTTACCGCCACGCATCGCAAGCGCAACCAAAGCATTTTTGTGCCCTATCAAAACATTGCCGATTGGGTGGCAAACGAAATGGACGGCAAGGATTTGGCCAGCGTAAAAAAATCGACGGCGTTGCCCGCATTGCTGTCGCCGGCTGTCGTCTTGCCCGTGGCCCGGGTTGCGGCAGGCGAGCTTAACTGATGACCGGCCGTTCAGTCCTGTTTATCCAATTGTTGCCGATAGGTCAGGGGACTGATGCCGATATTACGCTGAAACACACGCCGCAGGACATCCGCACTGGTGAAACCACATTTGGCCGCAATCTTGTCCAGGTTCATCGAGGTCATTTGCAGGAAGCGCTGCGCGGTTTCCAGGCGGATATTTTCAATATATTTTGCCGGGGTGGTATTCAGCTCGTGCTTGAATATCCTGATAAGCGTGCTTCTGCTCATGGCCAGCTTATCCGCCAGCACATCGACGGTAAGTTCCTGCGCTAAATGTTCATGTATCCAGGGCTGGAGCATTTTCAGGCTGCGGTGGCTGGAATATTGCGCCAGCAGGGAAAAACTGAGCTGCGCCTGATCGGCGGGCCGGCGCAGGAACAGCACCAGCTCCTTGGTCACCTCGCCGGCCAGCCGATCGCCCAGATCGTCGGCGATAAGGTTGAGCGCCAGGTCAATGCCGGAAGACATGCCGGCTGATGAGTAGATTTTGCCATCCCTGACCCAGATAGGCTGTTCCTCCACATGCACCCCAGGATGGTGTTTGGCGAATTCATCCATCACGCGCCAGTGGGTGGTGACATGTTTTCCTTCGAGCATGCCGGTTTGCGCCAGCGCGAAAATTCCGCCCGAGACCGTGCAGATGCGGCGGACCCGCTTTTCCTGGTTGCTGATCCATTCGATGGTATGCGCCGGATACAGGCCGAACGACGCGATATTGGTGGTGATAATCAGCGTATCAATGGCGTAGGCCGCCCATTTTTTATCGGACAGGGTTGAATGGCCCAGCAGGCTTATTCCCGCTTCAGTTTCAATCGTTTTATCCGGACCGGCGGAGACCAGTTCCACCTGGTAAGGATAGTTATTTTCCGCCAACGTGTTTGCCAACCGAAATGCTTCCATTGGACCGGCGACATTTAAAAGGTCAATAGGTGGAATACCAAGTATCACTATTTTTTTAGTGGGAACACGAGCTGGCATAATTAATTACCCTTGGAATATGCAGGCGTTGTAACAGTAGTGATTAACATCTGACACAAATCGTCGTACAATTGAAATTTTTTTACCGCGGCTTTAATCCTGATAAGCATATGAAAGTTAAAGCTCGTATAATTAGTAATAACCAGATAGTAATGTAATGTAAAGCTTTTTGGCAAGGTTTGGAAATAATTGGATACATTTTAATGAATTTGAAATATTTATATAGTCCATTAATAAATTCTGATAAGAATGTTAAATAGCACAATTGTAAAAGGTATAAAAAAATATATTCTTTATAACTAAAAAACAGCACGGTTTTATCTGTGCGTTGCATCGGCCTGGGCGAGCAAAAGCATAAATATATAACTTAATGTAAAATAAAGAATTTATTTATTTTTTTGTGCTATCTCACCGCTATGGATAAGATTTTACTCAAAAGAGGTTAATGTTCGCAGCGAGCAGCTTGGCGGCGATTGGCGCGTCATTTTTCCGCCAGGAAACGCTATTTATTATTTCTTCTTCGTTAAAGAATTCATTACGAAATACTGCGTAAAATGAAATACCTTGACAATGGGGTCAGCCCAATGTGCGGCTTAAAAAGCATCATATAACGATAAATAGCCGATATCGCGCGGGATGGACAGGCGTTGCAAATACTCACTCAGCCGAGGGGGGAGCTTAAATCCATATTGACCCGTATTGTTGATTATTTGTTAAATCTCAACCCGATATAATATAAAATGAACTGAATTTTTCCGCTCCGGTTCCATATATTGAGACTTATGCATAGCGCTAGGGCAAATTAGTTCCGGCCTGTTATAAAAACGTGGGTTGGTTCGGGGGCCAATGCCTGTATAAACAGGCTGACGAAGTCGTTGCGGCGGGAGCCTTTATCCAGGCCGGCTGGCTGAAGCCAGAGATACCGGCATGGATAAGCCGGTTTTTTTTTAACCCCGCGGCGTAGCGGGCGCCGTCATGAGGTCTCTCCCGTGGCGGCGCCGGCAACCAGCAGGGGTTGCAGGGCGTGGGATAAACGGCCATCGGCGATAAGACGCCGGATGGCCAGCATATCCGGGTACATCTCATCGTCCCGTTGGCGAAAGGCAACCTCCCGGCGTATCTCCGCCATCACGGCGCGGGCGCCCCGGGAAGGGCGCAGCGGCTGGTGAAAATCAATGGCCTGGGTGGCGCACAGCAGTTCGATGGCCACGATGTCGACGGCGTTGTTAATGCCATCCAGCGCCTGGCGCGCCGCCGTTACCCCCATGCTGAGATGATCTTCCTGACCCGCGCAGGTCGACACCGTATGGACGCTGGCGGGCGAGGCCAGGGCGCGGTTTTCCCCGGCCAGCGCCGCGGCGACATAGGGCGGGATCATCATGCCTGAATACGCCTCGCCTTCCTGGATTAAAAACGCCGGCAGACCACTGAGATGGCTGTTGGTCAAACGGTCGGAGCGCGCCTGCGATGCGGTGCTCAGTTCCGCAATGGCCACCGACAGCGCGTCAAGGGCCAGGGCGGTAGGCGCGCCGTGGCCATTGCCGCCCGGCAACACCTGTAGTTCTCCGTCCAGCACCATAAACACCGGATTATCGGTGACTGAATTGATCTCTATGGTCAACACCTGCCGGCAATAGCCCAGCACATCACGCACCGCCCCGTGAATTTGCGGAATGCAGCGCAGGCTGAGCGCATCCTGCACGCGAAAATCCCGGTAACGGTCCAGTATTTCGCTGTCCTGCAGCAGGCAGCGCAAGATACGCGCCGTCTCCACCTGGCCGGGGTGCGGACGCAGCGCGTGCAGACGGGCGTCGTAACCCCGGGTATTGCCTTT
This sequence comes from Acerihabitans sp., assembly GCF_036398755.1. Taxonomy (NCBI): domain Bacteria; kingdom Pseudomonadati; phylum Pseudomonadota; class Gammaproteobacteria; order Enterobacterales; family Pectobacteriaceae; genus Acerihabitans; species Acerihabitans sp. The sequence continues at coordinate 101,836 of NZ_DASWOM010000020.1, forward strand.
CAGCGCCTCCAGGCTTATCGCGCCGGCCGCGTCGGCGACCGGCAACAGTGCGTTAAAGTCTTCCACCGCCAGGCAGCCGAGCGCGGTGATTTCATAGGTGCCGCTGACCAGCGCATGGCCTTCACGCGGTCCCGGCGTCCTCGCCTCGATCCCCGCCCGGCGCAGCGCCTCGCCGCCGGGAAGGAGCTCCCCCCGATACCAGGCTTTACCATGGCCGAATACCGCCAGGCCGATATGCGCGGTGGCAATCAGATACCCCACCGATCCTTTGGCGGGCGCCCAGGGAATAACGCTCCGGTTCAGCATCATGGCCATGGTGTCCACCAGCGACGGGCTGACGCCGCTGTAACCCTGCAACAGCGATTTGATCATGACAGCCATCATGGCGCGCACTTCAGCGGGCGCCAAATCCGCGCCGGTGCCGCAGGCATGGCTTTTCAGCATATTCAACTGCACGGCGGCAATCTGCGGCGAGGACAGGCGCTGGGTAACCAGGTCACCCACCCCGGTGGTCAGGCCGTAAATCACTTTATCCGCGGCCAGGGCACGGTTGATCTGCTGATGCGCCGCCGCCATGCCCGCCCGCGCCCGCGCATCGATCCGCACCTGGGCGCCCGCGGCAATCGCGGCGATATCCCCGGTGGTGGTCTCGTCCCGGCCCAACAGAATGCTATCCGCTACTGCCATATTATTCTCCCGACCTGATGGTGATGGCGCGTAGGCATTATTTGTCCAGACCGTGCCGGGTCAGCCATTCCTTCGCCACCGCGTCGATACTGTCGAAATTGGCCAGTTTGCCGTTCATGACAATCAGGTCTTCGGTGGTCAGCTGGGCTGAAATCTTGTCCAGGGTGTCGCCAACCGGGGCGCTGAGTTTATCGGCGGCAATTAACGGCACGATATTTTGCGCGGGGAACAGGTTTTTGGGGTCTTCAAGGGCCACCAGCCTGTTTTTTTTCATTGCCGGATCGGTTGAGGTCATATCCGCCACCTGGATTTGATTATTGGCCAGCGCCGATAAGGTCAGCGGCCCCGCCACATCCAATACCTTGAAGTTTTTAAATGTCAGGCCGTAAATGTCCTTTAACCCCTTAACCCCCTCGCGGCGGCTTTTCCATTCCGCCGGTCCGCCCAGCACCAGTTTGCCGGCGACCGGCTGCAGGTCGCTTATGGTCTTGAGATTATATTTTTTTGCGGTTTTTTCGGTCACCGCCAGCACGTCGCTATCCTGCGCCCGGGAAATGGACAACATCTTGATCTTGGCGGGCAAGGCCTTGGCCAGCGCGGCCTCGACATCCTCCACGCTGTGGGCCTGGGTCTTCTCGTCCAGATAACTGAGCGTCGCGCCACTGTATTCGGGGATCAGATTTATCGAGCCGTCCAGCAACGCCGGCATATACACCTCCCGGCTGCCGATATTCAATTTCTTTTCCACTTTGATATTTTTCGCCGCCAGGGCGTCGGCATAAATCGTGGCCAGGAGCTGGCTTTCAGGAAAATCCGCCGAACCCACGATAATGGTGCCGATATCACCGGTCGCGGTGGCCTTATCCTCAGCCGACGCCAGCGCGGCATGAAAAAAAACGGTGGAAAATAACGTCGCTGCGAGCAAGGGATTGATTTTCATTTTGATGGCTCCGGTTAATGAGATAGGTGTCTGAAATATTTAGCTAACAGGATTAAAGGTCTGCGCCGGCGCTCGCGCCGCTGGATGCCGGATGAGACCAGAAAACGAATTAAAAATGAAAAGATAAAATCCACCGCCAAGGCCAGCGCGCCCACCATAATCGCGCCGGCGACCATTTGCGGATAATCGTTTTGCGCGCGGCCGTCGATAATCAGCCGCCCCAGCCCGCCCAGGGAAACGTAGGCCGCGATGGTGGCGGTCGAGACAATCTGTAGCGCCGCGCTGCGAATGCCCGACAGGATAAGCGGCAGCGCGCAGGGAATTTCCACGGTCAGCAGCAGCCGCCAGGGGGAATAGCCCATGCCGACGGCAGCGTCGATGACGCTGGGATCAATCGCGGTTATGCCGGAATAGATACCCATCACGATTGGCGGCAGCGCCAGTATAATCAGCACAATCAGGCAGGGGACGATAAACGCCAGATCGGATTCGAACACCGGGCCGAAGAGAATGACCAGTAAAATAATCAGGCCAAAGGTGGGCAAGGCCCGCATGGCGTTGGCGATGCCGATAAGCGTACGGGTCCCCTTACCGGTATGGCCGACATAACAGCCGATAGGGAAGGCGATAATCAACGCGATAAATAATGCCTCGGCACTGTAGATTACATGCTGGATTATCAATGCCAGCAGGCCGTCGTCGCCCAGCCAATGGGCGCTGTCCATAAACCAGGCTATCATCGTCCGCTCCGCGTCGGTTTCCAGGCGGTGATCCGGTTCGCGCCCAGCAGCAGTAAATTATCGAGAATCAACGCCAACGCGATACATAACACGATGCCGGCGATAATCGGCGTCAGGAAATGCAGCTGGAAACCCTGGGTAAACAGTGCTCCAAGCTGGGGCATACCCACCACCGCGGCGATGGACACGATGCTGACGTTGGACACCAGCACCACCCGCATGCCGGCGGCGATAACCGGAACCGCAAGCGGCAGCTCCACCAGGAAAAACCGCTGCAACGGCCGATAGCCAAGCGCCACCGCGGCTTGCCGGGTATCTTCCGACACGGAATCCAGCCCGTCGCACACGGTGCGCACCAGCAATGAAAAGGCGTACAGCGTCAGCGCCACCACCACGTTAAGGGTATCGAGTATTCGGGTGCCGAGGATGCCCGGCAGCAGGACGAATAACGCCAGGGAAGGAATGGTATAAAGCAGTCCCAGCATATTGAGCAGCAGGTTCTTGAGCCGCGTGATGCGATAGATAAGGATCCCGGCCGGAATGGCCAGGATCAATCCAATCAGCACCGGCGCCACGGACAGGTACAGGTGCCAGCACAGCAGGTTGAAAATGGCGTCTTTTTGCGCCCACAGCCAATCAAATCGCATGGCGTTGCTCCACCGGCATCGGTTGGTGGGCGGCGCCGAACGCCTGTTCTATATTCACCGATCCCAGCAATTGCCGGTTATCGTCAACGACGATTCCCCGACCGGACGGAGAGCTGAGCACCGCGTCCATCAGTTGGCGCAACGAGCCGCTCAGCGGTGCGAAGGTCGAGCTGAGGTTAAGGTCGCCGGCAAGGATCTGGGCCTTTTCCTGGCTAATATCAAACCAGCCCAGGGGTAGGTTATTATCGGTCACCAGTATCCACTGGCCAAGCGCGCGCTCCCGCGCCTCGGCAACCGGCATGCCCACGGCGGCGCAAGGCTCGCCCGACAAGGCCAGGCCGGATGGGATGGCGCTGAAGGCCAGCTTGCGGTAGCCGCGGTCCCGACCTATAAAATCGGCGACAAACGCATCGCCGGGGTGGTTAAGCAGCATCGCCGGCGTATCGATTTGCGCCAGCCTGCCGCCGGGCCTGAATACCGCCACCCGATCGCCGAGTTTCATGGCTTCATCGATATCATGCGTTACCATGATAATGGTTTTCCCGATAGCGCTCTGCAGGCGCAAAAATTCATCCTGCAACTGCTCGCGCACCACCGGATCCACCGCGCTGAAGGGTTCGTCCATCAGCATGAATTCCGGATCCGCGGCCAGCGCCCGGGCAACGCCAACCCGCTGCTGCTGACCCCCGGACAGTTGCCAAGGATAACGCTGGCCCATTTCGGGCGACAGACCCACCCGATCGAGCAAGTCCAGCGCGGTTTTCCGGGCGGCATGCCGGGTCGCTCCGTTAAGGCGCGCGGTAACGGCAACATTATCCCGCACGGTTTTATGCGGGAACAATCCGGCGTTTTGGATGACATAGCCTATCTTGCGTCTTAACTGCACCACATCCATCTCCCGGGTGGATTGGCCGTTCAGCGCAATCACGCCTGAACTCGGTTCTATAAGACGGTTTATCATGCGCAGCGACGTGGTTTTGCCGCATCCGGAAGGGCCGACCAGCATGGTGATTTTTGACGAAGGGGCGACAAAAGACAATCTGTCCACGGCAACGGTGCCATCGGTATAGAATTTGGTGACGTTGTCGAATGAGATCATGGCTTATCCCTCTAAATGGGTTATCAGCCTTTTAAATTCAGGCATGTATATTCTTGTATGTACAACCAAGCAATTACAATGCCAACTCCTCTCACCGGCATGCCCGCCTCAGTAAAGGCCATGGCGCGGCGTCGCAGCCGTGAACAGAAGTAAAGCAAGCCAACCGGATTGTGCCATTATGAAGCGCTGCGCACTTTGATGAGGCAGCGCCCCATGAGGCCCCATTGCGTGGCAGCCAAAAAAAACGCAGACCATGTTTATACTTTGACATGGTCTGCGTTTTAATGAAAAAATTTGTCTTACTTACCCGCTGCTATCATTCCGCGTTATTGACGTGATGATTAGAACTCTGGGTTACCGGATAGGTATTGGTATAGCTCTGGTAGTCGCCGCCGGCGGCCATGGATACGACAGGGGCCAGCATGGCGGAAATGAGTGCTAAGGCTGCTAAGGTCTTTTTCATGATTGATATCCCGTGTTGTGAATGTGAAAGCGGTTTGCTTTCGATGGGATAAATATAACGCTCATTAATAAAATAGGATATCGAATAGATTTGTTGAAGTTGTTCAAATTAATTGATGTTTGTGGCTGTAAAAAAGCTAAGCCAAGGAGATGCCACGCCGGCCGCAGCAACGCCATCGCGTGTTAGATGATGCCGGTGCTTTCGGCGAGCGGGGCGCGCCAAAACGAGGCGAGACTCCAGCACCCGAGCGGGAGGCTTCATTGTGACAACGGCGATAGACGGACATCAGCGTCAAACCCCCGGTAGAGGGTTATTCAAGTGAAGCGTCGACACGCGCGATCTTCCCATCGCTATTGACGGATATCTCCAGCAGGCCAATCTCGTGGCCAAAATCACCGCTGAAATCGACCCACGCCCGCGCACGTTTTTCGCCCGCGCTACAGAACGACAGCAAACTGGCCGCCTCACTGTCCAAGGCCGCGAGCGGGCAATAAAGGCAAAACCCGCTTCACTACTCCGTAGACGGGAAGGGTGCCAGGTTCACTTAATTTCAGTGACGAAGCTGTCGCGGCTGCGTCGGACTTTCTTCAAGTTCACCAGCCAATCACCTTCGGCCGCCCGATAACCAAGCGGCAGCATAACAACGCTACGCAGGTTCTTCGACTTCAAATCAAGGATTTCATCGACCGCCGCCGGGTCGAACCCTTCCATCGGCGTAGCGTCGATTTCTTCGAAAGCCGCGGCAATCAAGGCCGCGCCCAGGCCGATATAAGCCTGCCGCGCGGCCGCCTGATAGTTAGCCTCCGTTCCACGATCGGCAACGATGCCTAACAACAGTTGGCGATAATTTTCCCAACCCTCGTTTTTGAAACCCCGTACATCGTTGGTAAGGTCGAACATCATATTAACGCGATCATTTGTAATGTCGTCCCACGCGGCAAATATCAGCAGGTGCGAACAGTCGGTAATTTGCGCTTGATCCCAAGCCACGGTGCGGATCTTTGCGCGGATATCCGCATTGCTCACCACAAACAACTCAAACGGTTGGAGCCCGCTTGAGGTAGGCGCCAGCCGCACGGCTTCAACGATACGTTCTAGCTTTTCGGCCGGCACGGTTCTCGTCGCATCGAATTTCTTGGTTGCATAGCGCCATGCCAATCTTTCATTTAGGGTGGTCATTTCGTTTTCCTTGAAGTCTGAATTTGAACGCAGGGATCCTGCCCCTCCGGGGAGCAGCTTTGGCCTCGGCGATCTCCGGCTTAACGGAGTAAAGACTCGCCTGCTGAATATAGCCGCACTGTAGCACGGGAAAAATCGAGGCCAGTGCGGAAAAATGCTTCTACGTATGCAGAAATCAAGGAATTGCGGCGGCGTCACGTCGAGCCTATTCCAGGCTCGAGGTCGGGACACCGGGCGAATCGATGAGATCGTGGCATTACCGCTGTTTTGGCTGCCATTCGCTTAACGGCTTGCGTGTGGGGTTCTTATTTTCCATTCTCAATCCGGCTTTTATTGATGGGCATAAAAAAACCGGACAACACCGGCTTATCGGGCGGCGGGGATATGAATTTTTAACATAATTCATTGTTATATATTAAATTTCAATGCAAATTTTAGGTTGTACCCAAACGTATAACAGTGCGGAAAAGTGATGGGATGATGAGGGCAAATTTTGATTTGCTGTTCCCGCCGGCACTTGGACTGTTAACGCCGGGCTTGAGCTGCGTTAAACACTGCCGAGCGTTCACGCTTACCCACGGCCAGCACAATCACTTTTTGATCGATCGCCTGGTAAACCAACCGATACCCGGCAGGACCGAGCTTGTTTGATGAATTAATACAAAATTATCGAACTGCTGGCCTGCTCCCGGCATAATGGGAAGCCAATGACTTATTGGTGAGTTTAAACTTATTTAACGTCAGCGATTTATAAGGAAATCACATGATTGATACACATGCAGTTCTTACCGTACTGCTGATTTATCTCGCTGGCGTGGTGATACCCGGACCAAACTTTGTCGCCGTGGTGCATAAAGCAGTCGCTTCTACGCGCCCGGACGCCCTTGCGCTGGTTGCTGGCATTGTAGTGGTCAACCTATTCTGGGCAAGTTGCGCTATCGGCGGAATCGGTTTGCTATTCGCCGCATTCCCTTGGGTTGCGCTGGTTGTGAAAATATTAGGGGCAGGATATCTGCTGTGGTTTGGCTTACGCCTTATCCTCAATGCGGGAAGACAACCCGTTGCGAACGAAAATGCCGTAGTGTCAGGTAATTTCCGCCAATCCTTTATTCAGGGCGTGATTACTAATATCGGCAATCCGAAATCCATGGCTTTTTACGCCGCCATATTCTCTACTGCCGCTCCGGCGCAAGTCTCTGTGGGCACCTTTATTGCCATGCTCGGCGTTGTCGGCATCATTGCATCACTCTGGTACGGAGCGGTTGCCATCACACTGTCTCAACCTCGCATTTCTTCCGCCTATCAGCGGGCCAAAAAAGTCATTGATAGGCTTTGCGGCGGGTTGATCATGCTGTTAGGGATCAGGCAGATTATTAATTAATCAACCAAAGTTATCCCTGTAGCAGCTTAACCAGTAAAGAGCCGTTATAAAGGGCATCTTTAACCAGAGCCATTCAGGCCAGCAGCCGGCCCGGCGATGTGGCAGCGGATTTTTTTATGGGTTCCGGCGCCATGGTAAAAGCGGCGCAGGAGATCGAGCGCCGTTCTATCGGCGTGGAGTTGGAGGAAGAACGTTTCCTGCATACTGTAAAAGAGGTCGAGCAAATAGCCCCTACCGGGGCCACATTTTAAAGCGTTAGCTGTTCCGGTCGGCAGCCATACAGCGCAGCCAGCTTTCATCTTCTTGATATCAAGCTGAACGCTGGGGAACGATGACAAACTATTTACTTTTTCTACGATGGTTTTCCGGTACCTTGGACTGCCCCTGGGATCGTGGACATTCCAGGGGCTGAGTAATATGCATGGATTGCGGCATCATTACGCCCAGGCTCGGTATAAAACATTGACGGGATGGCCAGCTCCGGCGGCTGGTGGCAAGTCTAGCCACATGCTATCACCCTCGGAGCGTACCCAGGATGCGGTAGCTCGCCAGACTATCAGCCGGGAACTGGGACATGAGCGAACCCAGATCACGGCTGTATATCTCGGGCGGTAGGTGTTGCATGAAGATTTGACCCGAGGAAGGGGGCAACATCAATTGATTTCTGACTTGATACGAACCGCTTTAAAATCAACGTCATCACCAGCGGCCAATGGCTCGATGTCCAGCACCTATCCATGATGATTCGAGATGCTGTTAGTTCGGCATATTTCGCGGTAAGTTATAGGGTGTACTGCTTCGTACTTAATTTGGCACCCTTGCTAATCTGGGGCCGATCAGATCTGACCGTCAGCTTAGTGCCAGAAGCGGGCGTTGCATCTATAATTGTTAAGTAGTTATATATAGTTCCTTCATTGGTTAAAATTAAACACAAGTCCAACTATCCTTCCAAATTCCCGCAGATTTCAATGCCTCTACTTCTTTCTCTTTTTCCTCCTGTGTTAGTTTCGCCTCAAAATGCATAAGTATAAAATCCTGAGTTGTAAATGAAGAATCCAGCTGTTCTGATGCAATCCCAATCACTTCATCAACCCCTTTCATTCTCAATCTGCAAGCTCGACAAAAACCAACTAATGATGCTCTTCGTAACTCACGGTACTCATAATATTCTATCACGGAGTCAAATTTTAAAACTAGAAGAATATAAGCTCGATTGGGGCGATTGGGCATGATTATTGTTTTGACAATTCTATCATCTGTGGTTTCATTCCTTAGTATTAGGTTGTAATGAGTGGCAAGCACTTGCCTTGTGGCTCGGCCTTCATCTGCCATTGCCCTTAAAACTAATTCGTGGGCCTGAATATCATTAATAGATACGTCACTATTTTTTAAAACTTCAGCACTGTCGTGTTTTATATGTGAAGTCTGACTTTCTATTAAACGATCCCATTCATAACTAATTTCATTGAATTCTTTCCAGGAAGAGTATGCGCCGCTCTCATAAAAATTCCGCCAAGCACCTTCTTCAATACAGACCATCTTCTTGATGGAGGATACAGGAGGGAATAAAAAACCTTCATAGTTATCCAGTGGGTGCATAAGATAATGTGCAAGTAATTCTTCTTCACCGCATATTACGAAATCAACATCTTTTGTGCTCAAGTATTTTTCTTTTTTGGTCAGGTAATTAACAAAATCTGAAGCCGTATCTAATTCTTTAAGTAAAACATCGAGGGTTAGCTCATCTAATACATGAACAAACTTACTTTTTCCCAAAGGCCACCCTATCATGAATGGATATTCTTTGTGACCTTTTTCTTCAATTAGTGTATTGATAACTAAACTACTAGAACTTCCACCACCCCAATATTTCGCACAAGCTTCAGCAGAACCTCGCGTTACTGCGATTAAATGTATTTTTAAATTTTCTGATGAAGGTAACGGGATTGGAAATGGTGTTTTGCATTCTGAATCAATGAATATTCTATTTGGAAATCTTTTGATAAACGATGAGGCCCCTGACAGCTGCCTTACAGACTTATTAATTGCACTTCTATACCATCTGTACCATGCAGTTTCATAATTTTCAATTTTTGGATATTCACAGTGTTTATCAGAGAAGAGAAGGATATCGTTCCCAAAAACAACCATAAAATCGCATAGTTCACTTCCTTTATTTTCATCGGTATATGGATTCGAATAGCTCCAGAAATTAAGAAAGGCTTTCCTCGCTAATTTGGAAAGATAACGTTCAGATTCTGTGGCACCCATTTCAGTATCATTTTTATTCAATTCAATAGAGGGAGTATGATTCATAAGCACTATACCAATCAATTAGAATTAATGTTAGTAAGGCTAAATTGTATCATTAAGAAAAGACGTTGAATACATGTTAGCTAGAATTATTATGCCAAAATCTTGTGTATATGGAATACGTTGTCAATAATGTTGGTATAATAAATCATGTTCGTATTAAATAAGTCCACTCCCCGCTCACAGCGGACCTTCGGCTCAATTAGCTCGTCAGCTTCGTGTCAGTAGCGGACGTGCCTGAAAAAAGCTTACCAACTTGTAGTTGGTGAGATGCTTATGAATTGAAATTTGCCTCATCTAGATTTATGTTGATATGGTTAGCTATGAGCAATTTATAATAGAGAGAAAATTAAATATGAGTGAAGAATATTCGCTTAGTATAAAGCGCTTCAGGCAAGTAATGATTAAGGAATTGCCGAAAGTTCCTAATACTCCTATAGCAAGCAAAGAACTCGAAAAAATGCCGACTAGGTTAATTATCTCTAAATATATCACTTGGAAGATAAGAACTATTCCTGTAAAAAAAAGGACTATAGAAACCTACCCCATGGGTATGGATTTAAATGTTTTTATTAAAATGTACCCTGACATAAAAGTGTTTCTCAATAAAGTCATTAAGGGCGAAGATCTAAATCTATATTTATCTGAGCAAGTTAGAACTCATGGTGCCGTTTTACCAGGCGCTTCATTAAAAAGCAAAGGGAAAGATATAGATTCCCTAGTACTTAGGGAAGGATTATATCACTTTCACTTTGCTCCCAGAGATAACAAAAATCCCAAAGGGAGAAGCAACTTTCTTATATTCTCTGATGTATCAAAAGATACTTTCACTATAGTCGCCATCGCTCCTCACCGTGTTTTTGACAATAGCAACGAGGATGCGCATCGATTTTTTGAAATCCGTCGAAGGTATCTTGAAAGAGATATTCCGGCAGGTCAACCCTATATGCTCAATCCTGTAATGACTTCTGGTCATACATTAGAAATATTTGCCTACGCTATACATTGCGAGGACACAATTAATTCTCTAGATCCAAAATTAAATAGTGGCGATTTTATATCTCAACTATATGCAGATGGGAAGTTACAACTTCCATCTCTAGAGCAGCCCAAAAAAACGGAGCTCATATGGTTCTTTAACGATTTAAACCTTGGGATACTTGAGAAGAATAAAGGCCATTTTTTTGGGTTAAAATACTTTCGTGACAGATTGTGAAACCACATATAATTTATATCGAGTTCATCGTGCATGATGTCAGCACTTCGCTCTTGAGGGACAACCATACTCAAATCTCCCACATTGCATGAGATTTGAGTATGAACACATCACCGTGGAACAAAGACCGTATCATCGGCCAGAAAAGACCACTTCAGATATCTCATATCTGGGGGATTAGAATCAGGCTTGAACTGGAGGGTAGAACACGCGATCTGGCTCTGTTCAACATGGCTTTGGACAGCAAACTGCGTGGCTGTGATCTGGTTAAACTAAAAGTGTCAGATGTTTCATATGGTAATTCTGTTTCAAGCAGAGCGACGGTGTTGCAACAGAAGACCGGTAGCCCTGTACAGTTCGAGTTAACTAAGGGGACGAGAGAATCTGTCGCCGAGTTGATAAAACTTGGCAAGCTGCACAGTAAAGACTATTTGTTCCAATCCCGCGTCGGTTCTTGCCAACATATATCAACTCGGCAATACAACCGAATTTTTCATGGGTGGGTCGCAACGCTTGGTCTCGAAGATTCACTTTACAGCACACATTCCATGAGAAGAACAAAACCTTACCTGATATACAAGAAAACCAAGAATCTCCGGGTGATCCAACTTCTGTTGGGCCATAAGAAACTGGAAAGCACGGTTCGTTACCTAGGCATTGAAGTCGATGATGCGTTGGAGATCTCTGAGTCGATTGAAGTATGAGGTCGTCAGGGCTGCTACAGCAGCCCTGTGCCAGAAGCTGACCCTGGCGCTTTGGGTGACCAACGCGCAAAAGATCGTACTCAGGTGCGGCATGGATATCTGTAACCTGTGCTATTAGCATGAACACATCACTAGGGGCGGGTACAGGCAGATGACACTAGAGCGGTTTGAGCGCGGACATCCTGCTAGCGGATTGAGTAAATTAAACGTCATCATTAATTTCAGCGAGTTGCATTTATGCTACGCTTGTATTATCGGTTTCCTTTCGAGGTTTTTTTATGTTAAAAAAGTCAGTTAACTACATTTCTCATCAACTCATGTGCGTTCACCATTTACTCCGCAGATAACCGTTAAGACAACGGTTACTGAATTTTTATTACTGATCTGACAACCAGAGGTTGTTGACTTGATATAAGGGAAAAGAATGCTAATGATATTCGATGAGTTATCTGGTGCTCCAATTTGGGTGCCTGCGGTATTGCTCGTCATTCTCTCACTCGCACTGGGGTTCCTGGCCCGATTTATACTTCTCAGGTTCATCCGCTACTGGCAGAATCGTGACCGAAAGCTCTTCAAATCACTTGAAAAACATCTTCGTGGATCAATGTTTCTTTTCATTCCCTTACTGTTGATAAATGTAGGGGTTAATTATATTAACATTCAGCCAAACTCCCTTGATTTTATTACATCCACCCTTAATATCTTTATTATATTATCATTTTGCTCCATTTTAATTCGATTAGTTAATGTTGCGCAAGATATGCTTTTTATCCGCTATGACATTAATCTTTCGAATAATCTTCGTGCCCGTAAAATTCGCACTCAAATAATGTATGTAAAAAAAGTCGCTATTGTATTGCTCGTGTCATTCTGTCTTACTCTGATACTTCTCAGTTTTCCCGGTTTCCGAAAATTCGGCACGACAATCTTAGCCGGCGCGGGGGTTGCCGGAATAATCATTGGGTTTGCCCTTCAGAAGTCGCTTGTCAACCTGTTTGCCGGAATTCAGATAGCTTTTACGCAACCTATAAAAATTGATGATGCTGTAGTCGTCGAAAATGAATGGGGCTGGATAGAGGAGATAAATCTGACTTATGTCGTTGTGCGTATCTGGGACCTGCGCCGACTGGTCCTGCCCATCACATACTTTACAGAAAATCCTTTCCAGAACTGGACGCGTAATAACGCACAGATATTAGGCTCTGTTTTTCTTTACCTCGATTATTCCATGCCATTAGATCCTCTCCGTAAGCATTTTGAAAAAGTCCTCAGTGAAACAAAACTCTGGGATCAACAGACTCAGGTGCTCCAGGTAACCGAAACTACTGACAAAACCATGACCATCAGATTATTGATGACTGCACAGAATTCCCCCATCGCCTGGGATTTACGCTGCCATGTGCGGGAAAAAATGATTGAGTTTATTCAGCAAAATTATCCGCAGAGCCTTCCTCACTTGAGGGCTACACTGACCGATTCGGTGTTTGATCGTCCGAAAGGTCAGTAGTTAATCGTTTTCATTTTTTCTGTATACCGTGGAACGTACAGATACTTTAAGCGTGCTGCGTGAGCACCAGGACAACTGAGCTTCCGCTCCTCGCTCATAACTGACCATGGAACTTCCTGCGGGCGGTTTGGTGCCTAAAGCGGGCATTGTTAGCCTCACCGATGAACTAGCCAATAGGGTGCGGGTCAACCAATGGTCTGCTTTTCCTGTTAACTTAAGTTTTTAAAACTAACTCTAACGGTGTACAATTCAAACTCAGTCTAAGTAACTTATTTCGTGGCTGATAGTGAAACAAAATTAAATCTGGGAAAAATTTGAAAATGTTAAGGTAGTGAATATGATTTTAAATAAATTAATTGCAGGGAAATATAGTCTCCCTATGACATTTTGGGGATGGGGTTTTTGCTTGTGTTTATGTCTTTCAGCATTTAAATATTTGGCAATTCATACGTCATCTCTATACCTGATACCGCTTAGATTTTTATTGCAATCAGTTGTATTAGCAATGGTATTATCAGGAATTGTTTTTATAATTAAACGGAATAAAATACTTTTAGGTTTTATTTCGTTGCTTGTCGTCTTTTTATATCTATTGATTTCACTTTTCATGTTCTTGAAATCATTTCATTTGTTTTATATATAACCATGGGTTTTAATTATTTACCTGTTGTCGATTATGAATTTTACAACAAGCTATTGGGTTATTAAAATGATACGTAGACTCTTGCTAATTTTATCTATTTTGTCTATTTGTAACTACACTTATTCATTTTATACTGTAATGTTAGACTTGCCATTCCTATACAAATTCCAAAATGTATTCACAATACTAATGTGTTTAATTTTTACATTTTTGTTATTCGCATCGAAAAATAAAGAAATCTTAGCTTTACTAAGTTGTTATTATTCATCCATGAAAATAAAAAATATAGCCATGGGATATAGTTATTCATTATTATTCTGTTTTATATTTATATCTTATACTCATTATTATATATCAGGAATTTTATTTAAGTTGGCGGTTGATATCTTATCGAAGGTCACTTCACTTAATATTTACTTAGCGGTTGATAGTACTACATACATCTTTTTTTTCACTAACTGTCTATTTTTTACTTTATACTCGATCCCAATAATATATGTTTCTTTTAAATTAAAGTTGGGTGTAGACACTATTGCTAATTTCAGAAGGAAGTAATGTATGCCACATTGGGGTTAAAGGGAGTGCACGTGAATCCATTCAATGGTCGGCATTTTCAGGGAGAGGCCATCATATGGGCTGTCCGTTGATAATGTAAATATGAATCGCCACGGCTTATTAAAATATTTTCTGACCGTTGTTGCTCAGGCGCTACGTCCGTTAATCGCTCATAGGTGCCCTTAGGCGTTTGTATGCAGGGAATGGGTTAAATACCCGGCACGTAACTGTGTCGAGTATTTGCGCCCCAAAATGAAGGTTTAGCTATGTTCAAGGCTGGCTGTCCGTCAGCATGACGGAATAGTGAATACCCTGCGGCAGATTGATTGAGACCGGCTTATTGAGTGTCAGTGGGATTGTCTGTGGTGCAACTAGTATTGTCCTGATACTGTCTCCCTCCAGGCGGGCATTCACGTATCGCTCGTGATCGTAGTAATTTATCTCACCACTGATCTCGGCCGTTCTGTTTCCTTTGCCTGGAGACAAATCGATATACATCGTCGTTGCGGCAAATTTTCTGTCCAGCTCAGAGCTGAATGCTTTCCCAGGCAACGGACGTAGTGCGTACAGTATCAAATGACGGGTATTTTCTTTTTTCAGAAGGCTGTCTGAGGTTACGGTTACTGTGGTTGGCCCTGAAACTGGCGACTGCATTTCCGTTCTTAGGTACTGCGTTCTGTTTTCTGAGGGCCTAGAACCGCATCCCATCAGCGCCAGACATAAAACAGCGATTCCTGTCATTCTGTTCAATTCAAATTTCCTTTTTTCATTACCAATAAATGATGGTCTCTCTATCAGTATCGGCATGGTTCAGAAATAGTTGATGCTGTTATAAGGGCATAAAAGGCGACAAATATCCCTCTATGTAGACTCATGAGGTAAAGGGCGTGAATCGCCACTGCTTTGGTAGTCATCCTTCTAGTTGGCTACTCTGCCTCTTGGCCATTGATGACTACAGGTAACTTCCACTTCTCCGCTCTTAACCGACAGTCAGATTGAGCAATGGCTCATCCATATGATTAATTATACAAAACGGATTTGCAGTTTTTTCCCTACCGCAGCGGCATATTTTTTCAGCGTGTTATAAGACGGTCCATGTGTACCGGAGGCTAAACCGCTTTCCAACCGGGTAATCGCCGTTGCTTTGGTTCCCATTCGCTCAGCGACTTGCGCTTGGGTGAGGCCGGCTTTTTTGCGTGCGGCCAACAGCTCATCAAGCAGGGCGAATTCCCCGTCCAGCTTTTCGTCTTCAGCCTTGAATTCCGGATGCTCCAACCAATCAGAGACCATTTCGGCATGGGTTTTGGTTGGCGGCATGCGTTTAGCGTTCATTTTTTACACCTCTCAATCTGGCTTCAGCGATGCTGAGTCCTTTGCGCGGCGTTTTTTAGGTTTTCTTGATATAGCTATGCAGCATCACGATTCACTTTCCCACTACCGCTCAAAAGAACACACGTCCAATTCCTTCGTTACCTTTTACTCGAAATTCGAAAGATCCATTTCCGAAGGCGCTGGTGTGTGGCTCACCGAGGTTACCGCCGTACAATGTCATACGTTCGGTAAGCTTGGTATACCTGGCTCGCAAAGACAACGGCCAATGATCGATATCGTATCGAAGGTCTTCACTTTAGTAATCAATAGTGTATTCCATAGCTCAAAACATAACAAAAACGTTATGTTTATACAAGCCGCACCGACTGTAGCCCAGAGGGTATAACACAGCGGAAATCCTTATCTTACTCCCGATTAAACGCATAATAATGAGCAACAGAAAATTGAATGGAAGTGATCAACGTTAGACCGATCGGTTATAAAACTCTTAACCCGTTTATTCC
>NZ_DASWOM010000021.1:0-14653 GCF_036398755.1 Acerihabitans sp.
GGGCGTACCGGGAACAATTCTCATGGCTTGATGGCTGCGCTCATGTATTAGCATATGTTTGCATGGCTGCATGACCGACTATTCGCCGGCTACTGGTTTAAATGCCGCGCATGGAAGCGCAAATGATCCTCGATAAAGCTGGCGATAAAAAAATAGCTATGGTCATAACCCGGCTGAATACGCAGCGTCAGCGGCCAGTCCTTTCGCCGCGCCAGATCGGCAAATTTCTCCGGCTGTAACTGCGTCGGTAAAAACCGATCGGCATCGCCCTGGTCGATCAATATCGGCAGCGCGCCGGCTTGCGCCCCCGCCAGCAGGGAACAGCTATCATACTCCCGCCAGTCCTGCTCGTTCTCGCCCAGATAATGGCTAAACGCCTTACGCCCCCAGGGCACTTCCGCCGGATTCACGATAGGCGCAAACGCCGACGCCGAACTAAACCTCCCCGGAAAACGCAACGCCAGCATCAGCGCGCCGTGGCCGCCCATCGAATGCCCCATGATCGCCTGCCGGTCGCTTACCGCAAACTGCCGGCGCACCAACGCCGGCAGCTCTTCGGCCACATAATCGAACATCCGGAAATGCCCGGACCACGGTTGCCGCGTGGCGTTAAGGTAAAACCCCGCGCCCTGGCCCAGATCATAAGCTTCGTCATCCGGCACGTCCGCGCCTCTGGGACCGGTGTCCGGCATCACCAACAGCAGGTTAAGCTCGGCGGCCACCCGCTGGGCGCCGCTTTTCTGGCTGAAATTTTCATCGTTACACGTCAGCCCCGATAGCCAGAACACCAGATGCGGCGGCGCCGCGTGACGATCGGCGGGCGGCACGAACAGGCTATAGGTCATCAGGCCGCCGGTGCTCGCCGAAAGATGGCGAAAACGACATTGCCGGCCGCCAAACAGCCGGTGCTCATCAATACACTCAGGCATCGTATCCATTACACATTCTCCAAAACCACATCGGTAAGCGCATACCCGTTGCCGGGGGCGGGCGGATAGTGCTCCATAATCATTTTTTTCAGCGCCGCCACATTGGGGCTGTAAGCATCGGCGCGCCAGATAAGCCAGGTCGCCACATCGGCGGTCTGCGCCGGCAGTTCATGCACCGATACCCGCTGCCGGTCCGGCAACTGACGCAACACCGCCAGCGGCAACATGGCGACGCCGGCGCCGCTGGCAACACAGGCCAGCATGGTATGATAGGACTGGATTTCCAGCACCGGGCCGGGGGCCGCGCCCTGCTGCTCAAACCAGGCTTCAAAACGCCGGCGGTAAGAACAGGTCGGACGAAAGGCAAACAACGTCTTGCCGGCAATATCCGCCGGACGCTCTATCAACGGCTGGTCAAGGGCGGCAATCAGTACCAGCCTCTCGGCAAAGCTGTAACAACCGTGGATTTCAGGATAGTTCACCGGTCCGTCCACCAGGGCGGCGGCCAGGGTGCCGGCGCGCACGCTGTCCACCATCTCCCCCGAAGATCCGGTCACCAGCGACAGCGACACCTTGGGAAAACGCTGATGAAAGGTAGCCAGCAGCGCCGGCAGGCGAATGGCCGCCGTGCTTTCCATAGAGCCGAGGGCAAAATTGCCGGCCGGCTCCCCGGCGTGCGTCATGCTGACGGCTTCCTCGCTCAGCGCCAGGATGCGCGTGGCATAGCCGAGGAAATTATGCCCCATCGGCGACAGCCGCAGACGCTGCTTTTCACGAATAAACAGATCGGCCCCCAACTCCCGTTCCAACTGGCGCAGCCGTGTGGTCAGGTTGGACGGCACGCGATGCAGCAGCTCGGCGGCGCGCGCCAGCGAACCGGTATCGGCGGTGGCGCAGAACATTTTCAACTGGGTCAGATCCATATCTTCTCGATTTGTAATTAAGTTGGTCTGAATTATTCATTTTCCGTGAGTTTATTGATCGTGCATGATATTGGCAAGATGATTTTTCCCCGGAGGGAATATGGCGATAAAAGTGGCCCTCAGCGGCTTTCTGGCGCTGCTGGTGGCGATGGGCATCGGGCGTTTTGCCTTTACGCCGCAGGTTCCGCTGATGATAAGCGCGGGCCAGCTAACCCTCACCGGCGCGGGGGTAGTGGCGACATGTAACTACCTGGGGTATTTATTAGGCGCCTATGACGCCATGCGCTCGGGCAACGGCCTGGAAAAGCGGCTATGGCTTGGGCTGTGGGGCGCGGTGGTCCTCACCCTGTTCTCCGCCATCACCCACAGCCTGCTGGCGCACTGCCTGCTGCGTCTGGTGATAGGCGTGGCCAGCGGGTGGGCCATGGTGCTGGTGGCGGCCTGGACCGGCGACCGGCTGGTACAATTGCGCCGCCCGGCGCTCAGCGCCGCGGTATTCGCCGGACCCGGCGCCGGCATCATGGTCAGCGGCCTGCTGGCGCTGGTCATGTATCGCCACGGCGTGAATGTCGCCGACGCCTGGCTGGTCTACGGCATCGCCGCGCTGGTGCTGGTGGCGCTTATCAGCCCGCATCTGCCCAGAGGCGGCGCGCTGACGCGCCGGGGACCGCGCGACGCCATGCCGGCGCTCACCCCCAGCCTGAGAAATCTGGTCTGGAGCTACTCCCTGGCCGGTTTCGGTTATATCCTGCCGGCGACCTTCCTGTCGCAAATGGCGTCGGCGCGTTTTCCCGGCAGCGAGACCGGCCACTGGGTCTGGCCGGTGTTCGGCGCCGCCGGCATGGCGGGCATCGGTATCGGCATCCTGACGCGCCATCGCCTGCGCGCCGGCCAACGGCTGGCGCTGACCCTGTGGGCGCAGACCATAGGCGTCGGCCTGATGATCGCCATGCCCGGCGTCGCCGGCCTGATGGCGGGCGCCGTGCTCACCGGCGGCGGGTTTTTAAGCGTGGTGCAGCTGACGCTGGCCTGCTCACGCCGCCAGGCGCCGGACCATATGCGCTACATGGCCGGTCTGCTGACCTGCGGCTACGCGGTCGGGCAATTGGCCGGCCCGATGCTTTCCTCGGTGTCCAGCAGCCTGACCGGCCGCCTGGAGCCGGCGCTGATGGCGGCGGTGGCGGCCCTGGCCCTGGCCGGCGCGCTGGCCTGGCGCCAGCCCTGAACCGGCGGCGGGACGGTAAAACCGGCAATAATTCTGTGACCTATTAGACACATTCACTGGATAAACGCGGCGCTCTCCACTAGAGTGGGGGCGCATCTTGATGTGTTGATATCAAGAGCAGTCAGGCCTGCCGGAGAAAAAGTATGCTATCGCTGACCACTGAAGCCGCACTGGTACATGAAGCCTTAATGACGCGCGGTCTTGAAACGCCCCTGCGCGGTGAAGTGCTGGATGGGGAAACCCGCAAACGGCAAATTGCCGAACACATGACCGCCATAATGAATTTGCTCAACCTGGATTTATCCGACGACAGCCTGGCGGAGACGCCGCACCGGATTGCCAAAATGTATGTCGATGAAATTTTTTCCGGCCTGGATTATGCTAATTTTCCTAAAATCACCCTGATCCAAAATAAGATGAAGGTGGATGAAATGGTCACCGTGCGGGACATCACCCTGACCAGCACCTGCGAACACCATTTCGTGATTATCGACGGCAAGGCCACCGTGGCCTATATCCCCAAGGACAGCGTAATCGGCCTGTCGAAAATCAACCGCATCGTGCAGTTTTTCGCCCAGCGCCCGCAGGTGCAGGAACGTCTGACGCAGCAAATCCTGGTCGCGCTGCAAACCCTGCTCGGCACCCTTAACGTGGCGGTATCCATCGACGCGGTGCATTACTGCGTGAAGGCGCGCGGCATCCGCGACGCCACCAGCGGCACCACCACTACGTCCCTGGGCGGCTTATTCAAATCCAGCCAGAATACCCGCCAGGAATTTTTACGGGCCGTACGCCACCATAACGGCTGATGCGGTGCTGACTTAAGCGGTAACGGCGCGGATCGCGCCGTCTGATAAAAGAGGTTGCCCATGCGCGAGCGCATCGCCATGCTGGACTGCGCGCGGGGGATGGCGATTCTCGGCATCCTGCTGATGAATATTACCGCCTTCGGCCTGCCGAAGGCGGCCTACCTGAATCCGGCGTTTATGGGCGCGCCCTCGGCGGCCGACGCCTGGACCTGGGCCATCATGGACATGGTGGCGCAGGTCAAGTTCCTGACCCTGTTTGCCCTGTTGTTCGGCGCCGGCCTGCAAATGCTGCTGCCGCGCGGCGGCCTTTGGATACAATCGCGGCTGTTCTGGCTGATGGGCTTTGGGCTTATCCACGCCATCTTTTTCTGGGACGGCGATATCCTGCTGGACTATGGCCTGGTGGGCCTGCTCTGCCTGGGCGCCATTCGCCATGATATACCGCCCAGGCGCCTGATTGGCGCCGGCATCGCCCTGTACGCCATCGGCCTGGGCATCCTGGCGCTGATGCAGGCGATGCTTGCCGGCGCCGCGCCGGGACGTTTCTGGCTGCCCGGCGTGGCCGACCGCATTTACGAATATTACTGGTTAACCACCGGCGGGCCCGAAGCCTGGGGGGTACGCCTGGACTTATTGGAATCAAGCCTCATGTCGCTGGCGGCGCAGTACGGCTGGCTGCTGGCCGGGGCGATGCTGATTGGCGCGGGGCTGATGCGCAGCGGCTGGCTGGCCGGCGAGCGGAGTCCCGGACATTATCGCCGCATGGCGGCCTGGCTTATTCCGCTGGGGCTTATGATTAACCTGCCGTCGGTGGTGGCGCAGTGGCGGTTGGGCTGGGACTACCACTGGTGCGCATTCCTGCTGCAAATCCCCCGCGAGCTGGGCGCGCCGTTCCAGGCGCTCGGCTACGTGGCGCTGTGCTACGGTTTCTGGCCCGCCATCGGCGGCTCGCGCATCGCGCGCTGGGTCGGCAACGTCGGGCGCATGGCGCTGAGCAACTATCTGCTGCAAACCCTGCTGTGCACCCTGGCGTTTAATCAGTTCGGCCTGTTTATGCGCTTGGATCGCACCGAGCTGCTGCTGCTGGTGCCCCCCGTCTGGCTGGCCAATATCCTGTTTTCCACCCTATGGCTAACGTTTTTCCCCCAGGGGCCGATGGAATGGGCCTGGCGCCGGCTCACCCGCCTGACCGGCGGCGCCTCGTCACGGGCTTAAGGTAACATTAATCCTGTCATGGTTAACTGGCGTTAATATTTCCCTGAGCAAATCCTAATATGTGGTTTAACATCGCTAAAGTGGCGCCGCGCCCCACGGTCAGCCCGTGGTTTTTTAATATCATCGTGGCGCTGGTGATTACCTTTTTCCAGAATGTCATTTATTTCAAAAAAGTCCTGCAACTCGTGGACATCTCGGCCGGCTACAACCTGCTGTTTTTTTTGAGCATGCCCATTACCCTGCTGTTTGCGCTCAATTTGGTATTCAGCCTGATCCTGCTGCCCTACCTGCGCAAGCCCCTGGTCATCCTGCTGTTTTTCAGCGACGCCCTGGCGCAGTATTTTATGCAGGCCTACGGCATCATCATCGATCGCGGCATGGTCCAGAACACGCTTGATACCACGATGGTGGAAAGCGCCGCCCTGCTGACGCCGCGCCTGGCGCTGTTTTTTGTGGTTTACGGCCTGCTGCCCTCGCTGCTGGTGCTGTGGATCAAGGTCAAGCCGGTGGCGATCTCCTGGTCGAGTATCGGCCTGTATTTCCTCAATATCCTGGTATCTCTGTGTGTTATCGCGCTGGTGGCCACCTTTTTTTACAAAGACTATGCCTCGCTGATGAGAAACAACCAGCAGTTGGTCAAAAACCTGGTCCCCAGCGACATGGTGCTGGGCGGCTATTCCTATTACAAACATGACTACATTAAAAAAGGGCCGTTCGTCGAGCGCGGCCAGGACGCGCACATCGTCCCCATGGCCCATGACAATCATAAAAAGAACCTGGTTATCGTGGTGGTGGGCGAGACCTCGCGGGCGCAGGATTTCTCCCTGGGCGGCTACGGCAAGCCGACCAATCCCAAACTGGCGGCGGACAACGTCGTTTATTTCCCGGACACCACGTCCTGCGGCACCGCCACGGCGGTATCGGTACCCTGCATGTTTTCCGGCATGACCCGCAGGCTGTATGACGGCGAAAAGGCCGACGGCCAGAGCAACGCGCTGGATATCATCCAGCGGGCGCGGGTGGATGTGCTGTGGCGGGAAAACGACGGCGGTTGCAAGGATGTCTGCCTGCGGGTGCCGACCGAACAGCTCAGCGCCTGGCATTTGCCCGAACTTTGCGCCGAAGGCGTCTGCCTGGATGAAGCCCTGCTGCGCAACCTGGACAGCTATATCGACGCGCGCGCCGACGATACGGTTATCGTCCTGCATACCGTCGGCAGCCACGGCCCGACCTACTATCAGCGCTACCCCAAATCCGCCGCCGCGTTTGCGCCCACTTGCGATACCAACGAGATTCAAACCTGCTCGAACCAGGCGCTGGTTAACACTTATGACAATACTATTGTCTACATCGACGACATGCTTGATAAGACCATAAAATTGCTGCAAGCTCATGGCGATAGGTTTAATACCGCCATGGTGTATCTGTCGGACCACGGCGAATCCCTGGGCGAGAACGGCATTTATCTGCACGGTATGCCTTACGCCGTGGCGCCGGCCCAGCAAACCCATATCCCGATGCTGATGTGGCTGTCGCCGGATTACCTCCAGGCGAATGCCGTCCGGGAAGACTGCCTGCGTAACCGGGCGGCGCGACAGGCCTACTCACAGGATAATCTCTTTTCAACGTTGCTTGGCCTGGTTAACGTTAAAACACAACTCTATCAGCCGGATCTCGATGTTTTACAACCCTGCCGGGAAGCGCTGCATGAAAATTCTGATCATTGAAGACGACACGTTATTGCAGGACGGCCTGCGGATGGCACTGCAGCAGGAGGGCTACGCCAACGATTGCGCGGGCAGCCTGCGCGACGCGGAACATTTTATGGCCAGCACCGCCTATAGCCTGGCGGTGCTGGACCTGGGGCTGCCGGACGGCGACGGCATGTCGCTGCTCAATCTCTGGCGCCGGGCCGGCAATGACGTGCCGGTGCTGATCCTGACCGCGCGCGACGGCCTCGACGAACGGGTGCGCGGCCTGAACCTGGGCGCGGACGACTACCTGGTCAAGCCGTTTGCCCTAAGCGAGCTATTGGCCAGGGTGCGCGCCATCATCCGCCGCCACCAGGGCAAAAGTAATAACCAGCTCTGGGTGGATAATATTTCACTCGACCTGAACAGCCATGAAGTGACGCTGGACGGCAAGAATATCGAACTGACGCCGAAGGAATTCGCCATTCTTTCCCGGCTGATGCTGCGGGCGGGACACCGGATCCACCGCGAAATCCTCCATCAGGATCTCTACAATTGGGATGACGATCCCTCATCCAACTCCCTTGAGGTCCATATCCACAACCTGCGGGCGAAAATCGGCAAAGACCGCATCCGCACCCTGCGCGGGTTCGGCTACCTGCTGACCAAATCCGCCGCGGACGCGCCGTCTTGAAAGCCGCCGCCAACGGCCCGATGACCAGTATGCGCTGGCGCCTTATCGTGGTGCTGGGCATTATCCTGCTCTGCTGCCAGCTGATTACCGTCATCTGGCTGTGGCATGAAAGCAAAGAGCAAATCGACCTGCTGGTCAACCACACCCTGGCGGAAAACGTGCGCAACGAGCACGTCAACCAGGAAATACGCGAGGCCATCGCCGCGCTCAGCGTGCCGTCGCTGATGATGATTATCTTCACGCTGTTGTTCTGTTTCCAGGCGGTGAACTGGATAACCCTGCCGCTGTCCCGCCTGCAGGACGCGCTTGGCGCGCGCGGCGCGGAAAACTTCGCGCCGCTGCCGGAACACGGCAATATCCGCGAGGTGATAGCCGTTACCCGCAGCCTGAACCAGCTGTTGTTCCGCCTTAACGCCACCCTGCAGCAGGACCGGCAGTTCACCTCGGATGTGGCCCATGAACTGCGCACACCGCTGTCAGGCATCCGGCTGCACCTGGAAGTACAGGAGAAACAGTACGGCATCGACTGCCAGCCGCTTATCGAGCGGGTGGACAATATGTCCTATACCGTCGAGCAGTTGCTGCTGCTGGCGCGCATCCGCCACGATTTTTCCTCCGGTCACTACCAGACGGTCCGGTTCCGGGACGATGTGGTCATCCCGCAGCAATGCGAACTGAACGAGATGGTGGAACAGCGCGGACAGCGGCTGCAATGGGGCCTTCCGGAAACGGAGATTGTATTCCAGGGCAACGCCGTCCTGATGCGCCTGTTGCTGCGCAACCTGGTGGAAAACGCCCATCGCTATAGCCCGGCGGACAGCGTCATCGGCGTGGAACTCAGGCAGGACGGCGCTAACGGCATCTGGCTGCAGGTTTCCGACGAAGGGCCGGGCGTCGACCCGGCGAAAGCGGTGGAACTGACCCGGGAATTCGTGCGCATGGATCAGCGTTATAACGGCATCGGCCTGGGACTGAGCATCGTCACCCGCATCGCGCAGCTGCATAACGGCCGCTTCGAGCTGGTCAACCGCGACGACCGTTCCGGCACCATCGCCCGGCTCTACCTGGGCGGGCCGGGGTAGGCGGCCATAAGCCATCCACCGCGGGCCGTTAATCGGATTGCCCGGACGCCGGCGCCTGGACGCGGCATCGCTTCCCTGGTGCCAAAAAAACCGCCGCCGCGATAAATACGCGTGATTTCGTGGTACGATGGCCGTAGATAAAAAAAAAGCCCGCCCTTAGTTACAACATCCACTAATCTCCCCCTCGCTTATGATTCCAATGCCGCCAACGCGTCAGAGTTCGCCCGCCAGGAGATATGCCTCACCTACGCCCATCGCTTATCATTCCAACCCGGCCATCGCCTCCCGGTTCGCCCGCCAGGCAATATTTCCCTTATGGATGTAAACGGTTTCGGTCCTGTGACCTGATTCACGCTGTGTTAAGGCTAAACCGGTTAGGATAGCGTCTTATGTTTCATAAGTGTTATGACAATCAGGAGCGTCAGGAGGGCATGATCCATCAATGCCCGCCGGTTTGGTCGAGATAGCCTGGGCGAAAAGCACCATTAACAGGGGATGAAATGATCACTATTCGTGATGTGGCGCGGTTGGCCGGAGTATCGGTGGCGACGGTGTCACGGGTATTAAACGACAGCGCTATCGCCAGCAAGGAAGCCCGCGACAAGGTGATGAAAGCGGTCAAGGAGCTGGGCTACCGCCCTAACGCCAACGCGCAGGCGCTGGCCACGCAAATCAGCGATACCATCGGCGTGGTGGTGATGGACGTATCCGATCCGTTTTTCGGCGCCCTGGTGAAAGCGGTGGACACCGTGGCGCAGCGGCATAAAAAAAATGTATTGATTAACAACAGTTATCATCAGGCGGACAAAGAGCGCCATGCCATTGAAGTGCTGATCCGCCAGCGCTGCAGCGCGCTGGTGGTCCATGCCAAAATTCTCTCCGACGAGGAGATGATCCCCTTTATGGTGCGCGAGCCGGGCATGGTATTGATTAACCGCATACTGCCGGGCTTTGAGCACCGCTGCGTGGGACTGGATAACGTCAGCGGCGCTCTGATGGCCACGCGTACCCTGTTAAAGCAGGGGCACCGGCAGATAGGCTATATCGGCTCTAACCATCCCATCGAGGATGAGCGGCAGCGACGCCAGGGTTACCTCCAGGCCATGGCGGAAGAGGGCATCGCGCCGCCGCAAAGCTGGCAGGCGTTCTGCTCGCCGGACCTGCAGGGCGGCGAAGAGGGCATGGTGGAGCTGCTGGGGCGCAACCAGCAGCTGACGGCGGTGTTCGTCTATAATGACGGCATGGCGGTCGGGGCGCTGGCGACCCTGAAAGAAAACGGTATCGCGGTACCGACGCAGTTTTCGGTGGTGGGGTTTGACGATATTCCCATTTCCCGCTACACCAGCCCCAACCTCACCACCGTGCGCTATCCCATATTCGCCATGGCGGTCGCGGCCACCGAACTGGCGCTTCTTGGCACGGCGGGCAAAATCGACCAGCAGCAAACGCATCTTTTTATGCCGACGCTGGTGCGGCGTCATTCCGTGGCGCCGTGGAAAAATGTGGCGGCGATCGCGTCGTCTTCAGAAGATGAGATGTAACCGCTTCCAAACTGTGAGAATATTCACAGTTTCTTAACATTGATCCCTCTATGCTTATGGTGTTATTCCCTCACAATGCTATCAGGTCAACATTGCGGGGGCTTTTCGTACATGGACGTCGGTGAAGCCAGGGAAGGAATTTGTCTGCCTTTGAGTAAACCTACATATTTCCGGAGAAACTAATGAATAAGAAGGCATTAACCCTTACCGCTCTGGCAACCGGCCTGTTGCTGTCCGTCGCCGCCCACGCCGCCGATACCCGCATTGGGGTGACTATTTATAAATACGACGATAACTTCATGTCGGTGGTCCGCAAGGCGATTGAAAAAGACGCCAAGGAAGCCAAAGGCGTGCAGTTGCTGATGAACGACTCGCAAAACGATCAGTCCAAACAGAACGACCAGGTGGATGTGTTGATTGCCAAGGGCGTCAAAGCCCTGGCGATTAATCTGGTCGACCCCGCCGCCGCGCCGGTTATCATTGAAAAAGCGCGCGGCGCCAATGTCCCGGTGGTGTTCTACAATAAAGAACCCAGCCGTAAAGACCTGGACAGCTATGACAAGGCCTATTATGTCGGCACCGAGTCCAAGCAATCGGGCATCATCCAGGGCGAGCTTATCGCCAAGCATTGGAAAGCGCATCCGGAATGGGATTTGAATAAAGACGGCGTGATCCAGTATGTGTTGCTCAAAGGCGAGCCGGGCCATCCCGATGCCGAAGCGCGCACCGCCTACGTGGTCAAGACCCTGACCGATCAGGAAAAGATCAAGGTCCAGCAGCTACAGCTTGATACCGCCATGTGGGACACCGCCCAGGCCAAGGATAAAACCGACGCCTGGATGTCAGGCCCCAACGCCAACAAGATTGAAGTGGTAATCGCTAACAACGACGCCATGGCGATGGGCGCGGTGGAAGCGCTGAAAGCCCACAACAAGTCGGCCATTCCGGTGTTCGGCGTCGATGCCTTGCCGGAAGCGCTGGCGATGGTTAAGTCCGGCGCCATGGCCGGTACCGTGCTGAACGATGCCGACAACCAGGCCAAGGCCACCTTCGACCTGGCGAAAAACCTGGCCGAGGGCAAACCGGCGGCGGAAGGCACCAACTGGAAACTGGATAATAAAGTCGTCCGTATTCCTTATGTCGGCGTCGATAAAGATAATTTATCCCAATTTATCAAGAAATAATCCCCACTCCCCCCAAAAGGCCGACGCCCATGGGGGGATTTTTTATGTCTTATCCTAGCCGGGTATAACTATGGCCGATATTACGACCGAACAGCCGAGCGAATGGCTGCTGGAAATGAACAATATCAGTAAATCATTTCCTGGCGTCAAAGCACTGGATAATGTGAACCTGAAGGTACACGCCCACTCCGTCCATGCCTTAATGGGTGAAAACGGCGCGGGAAAATCCACGTTATTAAAGTGTCTGTTCGGCATTTATAAAAAAGATTCCGGTAGTATTATTTTCCAGGGACAGGAAATCGATTTCAAAAGTTCCAAGGAAGCGCTGGAGCACGGCGTTTCCATGGTGCACCAGGAGCTCAACCTGGTATTGCAGCGCACCGTTATGGACAATATGTGGCTGGGGCGCTATCCGCGCAAAGGCCTGTTTGTCGATCACAAAAAGATGTACACCGATACCAAGACCATATTTGACGAGCTGGACATCAATATCGATCCCTACGATAAAGTGGCCACCCTGTCAGTGTCGCAAATGCAGATGATCGAGATTGCCAAGGCGTTTTCCTACAATGCCAAAATCGTCATCATGGATGAACCGACCTCGTCGTTAACCGAACGCGAGGTAAACCATCTGTTCAGCATTATCCGCAAGCTAAAGGCGCGCGGGTGCGGCATCGTTTATATCTCCCATAAGCTGGAGGAAATATTCCAGTTGTGCGATGAGATTACCATCCTGCGCGACGGTCAGTGGATTTCCACCCAACAGGTGGAAGGCCTGACCATGGACCAGATTATCTCGATGATGGTGGGGCGTTCGCTCAGCCAGCGCTTCCCCGATCGCGAGGGCGAACCGGGCGAGGTGATTCTTGAGGTGAAAAACCTTACCTCGCTGCGCCAGCCGTCAATCCGCAATATCTCGTTTGATCTGCGCAAAGGGGAAATTCTCGGCATCGCCGGACTGGTGGGCGCGCGGCGCACCGATATTGTCGAAACCCTGTTCGGCATTCGTGAAAAAGTGACCGGCACCATCATCCTGCATGGCAAGACCATCAAGAACAATAGCGCCAACGAGGCGATCAACAATGGTTTCGCCCTGGTGACCGAGGAGCGGCGGGCCACCGGTATTTATGCCTATCTGGATGTCGGATTTAATTCGCTGATATCCAATATCCGCAATTATAAAAACAAAATCGGCCTGCTGGATAATTCGCGTATGAAAAGCGATATCCAATGGGTTATCGATTCCATGCGGGTGAAAACGCCGGGCCATCAGACCAATATCGGCTCATTGTCCGGCGGTAATCAGCAAAAGGTCATTATAGGCCGCTGGTTATTGACCCAACCGGAAATCCTGCTGCTGGACGAACCGACGCGCGGGATTGACGTTGGGGCTAAATTTGAAATTTATCAATTGATTACCGAGCTGGCGAAACGCGGTAAGGGTATTATTATTATTTCGTCCGAGATGCCGGAACTCCTGGGGATCACCGACCGCATTTTGGTAATGAGTAACGGTCTGATGGCGGGGATTGTGGAAACGAAACACACTTCGCAAAATGAAATTTTACGTCTTGCTTCCGTGCATCTTTAATTCTAAGGGTTCTTATTATGAATGCGTTAAATAAGAAAAGCCTGCTCACTTATTTAAAAGAGGGCGGTATTTATGTGGTGTTATTGGTACTGCTGGCCATTATTATCTTTCAGGATCCGACCTTTTTAAGCCTGATAAACTTAAGCAATATTTTAACCCAGTCATCGGTGCGTATTATTATTGCACTCGGCGTGGCGGGGCTTATCGTTACCCAGGGTACCGATCTATCGGCCGGGCGCCAGGTCGGGCTGGCGGCGGTGGTGTCGGCGACCCTGCTGCAATCGATGGACAACGTCAATAAAGTCTTTCCGGATATGCAAACCCTGCCGATCCCGGTGGTTATCCTGACGGTCTGCGTTATCGGCGCCTTTATCGGCCTGATAAACGGCGTGGTCATCGCCTATCTTAACGTCACGCCGTTTATTACCACACTCGGTACCATGATTATCGTTTATGGCGTCAACTCACTGTATTACGATATCGTCGGCGCCTCGCCGATTGCCGGGTTCGACTCCCATTTCTCCACTTTTGCCCAAGGGTTCCTGCGCTTCGGCGAATTCAAGCTGTCTTATATTACCTTCTATGCACTGTTTGCCATCCTGTTTGTCTGGGTTATCTGGACCAAGACCCGCTTTGGCAAAAATATCTTCGCCATCGGCGGCAACCCGGAAGCGGCCAAGGTTTCCGGCGTGAATGTGCCGCTGAACCTGATTATGATCTATGCCTTGTCCGGCGTGTTCTACGCCTTCGGCGGTTTGCTGGAAGCGGGGCGCATCGGCAGCGCCACCAACAACCTGGGTTTTATGTACGAACTGGATGCCATCGCGGCCTGCGTGGTGGGCGGGGTATCCTTTGCCGGCGGGGTCGGCACGGTGGCGGGGGTGGTAACCGGGGTCATTATCTTTACGGTTATCAACTACGGGCTGACGTATATCGGGGTGAACCCTTATTGGCAGTATATTATTAAAGGGGCGATTATTATCTTTGCGGTGGCGTTGGATTCGCTGAAGTACGCCAAGAAGAAATAATCCGCTAAGGCGGGGATTTCGCTGGCGGTTTGGCGGAGTTACCTGGCGCTGTGGGGCTGGATTCGTGGGCGGCTTGGCTGAAGTTTATGTTGCCGTGGTGCGGGTTTCGCTTGCCGTGCGTTCGGTATTTATATGGATTGCCGGGTGCCGGCAAGCGACAAGAAGGGGCGCCCGCGCGCCCCTTCTTGACTTCCCCGCGCCCGGCAGGTCGCGCGTCGCTGCGCGATGCCTTCCGCCGCCCATGCCCCCGTAATGCACCGGCCCGGTTAGCGCTCCCGGCGCTACCGGGCCTTTCGCCGCTCCCGGCGGCTCATGCCGGGGTCACAGGCGTCGTCAGCGCGCTTTATGCCGGTACCTATGTCGCGGTCAGTGATGTGATATATAGGGCTTCAGTGTCGCTGATGCTGTCGTTGACGTTGACGCCAAAGCTGTCGTTGAAGTTGAAGTTGAAGTTAAAGTTGAAGTTGAAGTTGATGTTGACGCTGTCGTTGAAGCTGATGTTGTCGTTAATACTGTCGTTGTCGCTATGGGTTAAAATGTGGGTATGCGGTATTGAGATGCTGCTAAGCATTGAACATTCAGAGCTGTTGCCAACGTCTTAAAATCAATGCTGAAATGGTTCCCGGTAAGTGCATATCGCAGGGCATCAACCCCCTGTTTTACTCACAGACGATGGTGTTGACGTTGTGCCGGCATAGAGTGCGCCGGCAGCGCGCGTCACGGCTGGATGAGCCGCCGGGA
>NZ_DASWOM010000022.1:0-37219 GCF_036398755.1 Acerihabitans sp.
CTGCACGTTGATGGAATAGAACCGGTACTGATCGTTATCCCGGTAGTTCAGACTGAATTCACCATCCTTTGCCATGCGCGCGGTAGGGGTTTGCAACAAACCGGCGCCGCCCATATCCATCTGCGAAGGCCCCAGCGGCTCGGTATAGGAGGCCGCCTGGCAAGCGGAGGCCACTGACAGCGCGATGAGACTTAGTAAATATTGTGTTTTCATCAGTCAGGGATCCGGTGAGTCAGCAAGGAAACAATTTTTTCGTTTATGTCCTGGTAAGCCCGCGGCAATGACCATGAGGAAAAACCCACGTAAATCGCGCTGCCCGGCGCCACTTCATTATGACGACGGTTCCAGTAGGCCACCGGCACCGATTTGGCCTGGCCATCCGGCAATATCACCCAGGCATAGCTTTTTTCCGCTCCGCTCAGGCGCTGATGGGTGAGCAGATAATCATCCGCGTCGCGGCTCACCAGAAACGGCTGCGCTCCGGTGGGCGTCACCGCGCCGAAAATATGGACGCTGGTCGGCTTAGCCAGCAGATACAGGCTGTAGTCGCCGACCAATCTACGATTGGCGCCGGCCTGTAGGCGAATCTCATCCGCGTCGAGTGAGACGAACTGACGGCCGGTCACCTTCAAGGCGGCAAGCTGGCCGCGCACGCGGTCAACGGTATTAGCCAGATCCAGGTCGTTATCCTGGCGGAAATCGGCGCTCAGGGCGCTCAGGCGCGCCAGTAATTGCCGCTGCTGATCCTGCTGCACGGCGGTGGCCAGGCTTTCCGCGATAACGGTGCCGGGCCACCAGGTGCGACCGGCCAGTTTAGGATCGAGCGTCAGTTGCCGAAGGTTATCGATCCCCGTCAGCACCACCGGCTGCGATTGACCGGGAGAATAGACCGCCACGCGGCTGTCGGCAGCGGCGCAGGCAACAAAACCAGCACATAAACTCACTACGAGTAAGAGTTGTTTTTTCATGGCTTATAAGGGTTTAAAGTGATGGTTTCTATCGGGAAATTACCCGGCCCGACAAATTGTTGGGCTTTGCGCACGGCGCCGGTGCCTGGTTCGATCCAAAAGCGATTTTGGTAATGCGTGTTCAGCTCCGTCACCGTCACATCCTCATTGATGACGCGATAAGCGTGGGGCGCATTAAGTACGGTGATTGTCTCGGTGCCCGCAAGGGTGAAACGGGAAACCAGGGTTGCCGAGCGCAGTTGCTTATCTTCAGTCCAGGACTGGATGCGCGTCCATTCGGTGCCGTCGGTAATCCTTTGGGCGTGAGCCAGCGGATCGGAGGCCAGATTAGTTACTTCGAGGAGGTTGTCGGACAGACCCAGGGTTTTTACCAGACGACCGTTGCGGGTCACCAGCATGGCTTTATCGCGCGACACCCATTTTAAATCGCCGTGTTCGGCGTAAGCCAGCACCATGAATATCTGCGAGCCGTCATTGATCCGGGCATAAATACTGGCGTACGGAATGTCATGAACCTGCTCTGGCGTTAATTCAACATCCGGCGTGCCGAACAGCGCCAGTTTGAACGTTTCGCCGATACCTTTTTGCGACTGACTACAAGCGGCCACCAGAAAGCACACCACCACCATAAATAAATAGCGCACGTCGTTCATCCCAAACGAAAGGAGACCAAAAAATAACCACACTTGCGTGTGGTTATCGAGTAATTATTATTACTGCACCGTTGAGGTGGTGGTACCGGTACTAGGCGTTGCGCCGCCACCGTTATCGTCGTTGTGGGCGCCGATTAAAGCAACCCCGGCTAACAGCGCTACCGCGCCAACGCCGACTGCCGTGGCAGCCCCGGAGCTCAAACCAGAAGCAGTAGTGGTATCACCGCTACTGTTGCCTGGCGCTTGAGCAAACGCATAAGAACCACTAGCCATCAACATTGCAGCCATTACTACACTAAACAGTTTATTCATATTTATTACCTTTGATTCATGAGGATGATGACTATAAAGCAATGAAATGATGATTTGCCTTATATAAGCATCATAAAGGAATATAATGCAATAAAATATATCTTGCATTCATCATCCCCGATTTTGCCGAAAAAATGCGCGGTATCGCACTGGTACGCGGCAATCCAGTGAAATACGCTGTTTTTATGGATAAAAGCAATATTAAGCACCGCTAATGCTATTTAAGGCGCAATTAATCGACGATAGTGAAGTTCACGCCAGGGCATAAAATCAGACAATTCCGCTATCGGCGCATGAATGGCGAGGATTGTCCGTATAAAACTATATAAGTGCCGCGCGTGTTTTAAAATAATGGCTTAGGGAAGGTGTTTATATTGCTGCCGGCGGCAAGTCCCCTATTCTGAAAACAAGCGCTCCCGGTTTTTTTTAAGAAAATCCTTAATATTTGGTAGAAAACCACTTAGTAACAGTCAGTTAACACATGGCCGTTTTCACCAAAGCCGCCCGCGGCGCCTGAAAACGCGCCTACGCGGGCCAACCGGCGGCCGCTTGCCGGCCGGCCAGTTGGCCGAGCGGATCAGCCGCGCCAGTCCTTGAAGCGGTTAATCAAGCCATTGGTTGAGCTGTCATGGCTGGTGACCCGATCATCGGCCGCCAGTTCCGGCAGGATACGATTCGCCAGCTGTTTACCCAGTTCCACGCCCCATTGGTCGAAGGTGTAGATATTCAGGATAACGCCCTGGGTAAAGATTTTATGCTCATACAGCGCAATCAGCGCGCCCAGGCTAAAGGGGGTAATGTCCCGAAGCAGGATGGAATTGGTCGGCCGGTTGCCCTCGAAGACTTTGAACGGCGCCACGTGGCTGACCTGTTCCGGCGTTTTACCCACCGCGGCAAATTCGTCCTCGACCACCTGCAGGGATTTACCAAACGCCAGGGCCTCGGTTTGGGCAAAGAAGTTCGACAGCAGCTTGGCGTGATGATCGCTGAGCGGATTGTGGCTTGTCGCCGGCGCGATAAAATCGCATGGCACCACTTTGGTGCCCTGATGAATCAGCTGGTAAAATGCATGCTGGCCGTTGGTGCCCGGTTCCCCCCAGATAATCGGACCGGTTTGGTAATCCACCGGCTGGCCGTCACGGTCTACGTACTTGCCGTTGGACTCCATATTGCCCTGCTGGAAATAGGCGGGGAAACGGTGCATATACTGATCATAGGGCAGGATGGCTTCCGTTTCCATGCCGTAGAAATTGTTATACCAGATGCCGATAAGCGCCAGCAGCACCGGCAGGTTCTGTTGCGCCGGAGTGTCCCTGAAATGACGGTCCATGGCGTGCGCGCCGCTGAGCAGTTGCTCAAAATTGGCAAAACCCACGGACAAGGCAATGGAGAGGCCGATGGCCGACCATAGGGAATAACGTCCGCCAACCCAGTCCCAGAATTCGAACATATTTTCGGTATCGATACCGAATTCGCCCACCGCCTTGGCATTGGTGGACAGCGCGGCGAAGTGCCTGGCCACGTGTTTTTCGTCGCCGGCGGTTTGCAGGAACCAATCGCGCGCGCTATGGGCGTTGGTCATGGTTTCCTGGGTGGTAAAGGTTTTCGACGCCACCAGAAACAGGGTGGTGGCCGGGTCGAGATCCTTTACCGTCTCGGCGATATGGGTGCCGTCGACGTTGGACACGAAGTGCATGGTCAGGTGGTTTTTAAACGGCCGCAGCGCTTCGGTCACCATATACGGCCCGAGATCCGAGCCGCCGATACCGATGTTCACCACATCTGTTATAGCTTTACCGGTATAGCCCTTCCATTCGCCGCCGATAACACGGGCGCAGAATTGTTTGATTTTAGCCAGTACCGCGTTAACGTCCGGCATCACGTCCTTGCCGTCCACCTGAATCGGGGTGTTACTGCGGTTACGCAGGGCGACGTGCAGCACCGCGCGATCTTCGGTGCGGTTGATTTTTTCGCCGGAGAACATTGATCTGATGGCCCCGTCAAGATCGCACTCGCGGGCCAGGGCCTGCAATTTTTCCAGCGTTTCATGGGTAATGCGGTTTTTGGAGTAGTCCACCAGCATCTGGTCGTCAAAGGTGGCGGAGAAAGTGTCGAAGCGGTTGTGGTCCTTGGCGAACAGTTCGCTGATGGTGACATCCTTCATCTGTTCAAAATGCTGCTGCAGCGCTTTCCAGGCCGCGGTGTGGCTAGGGTTTATATTTTTCATCGGCAACGCTCTTATTGAGAATAAAAAAACGTGATGACAATGATTGTATCGCGTAGCTCACGAGTTGCGACCCCTTTTATTGCGATCGCGCTCTTTTCAGGATAATTGCGTTTTCATCGTGCGCTGCCCGTTGACACCGGGGTAATTACCCGCTATTTGTAAGGTTCTAGTAGCGCACCCGTTGCGTGAACCAGAAGAGGCGCGTCGCCCAGGCAGGGTTTCGGAGGATCCGTTTTCCGCTGAAGAAACCCCAGGGGGAGCGACGCCGAGGCGGCGTACGGCAAACGGGCCGGCGTCTCCGGCCGCATGGGCTGAATCCCATGGGTTGTCACCCGCATTTTCGCCGTTGGCGATAGGCACGGTGGGGCGCTTCTGGGTGTACCGTAGTTCTCTACGCCTGCTCCCTGTTTCCCGCCCTTGACTCGTGCCAAAGCGTAAAAACGTTGTCATCAAGGATGACATCCTGACACGAGGCATCAGAGGCATTATTAGCATGGCAGAATCAGTACATTCCCCTATCGTGGCGAAATTCGGCGGTACCAGTGTCGCTGATTTCGACGCGATGAACCGCAGCGCGGATATCGTGTTGTCCAATGCCGCCGTACGCCTGGTGGTGTTGTCCGCATCGGCGGGCGTAACCAATTTGCTGGTCGCGCTGGCCGAAGGTAAACAACCCGACCGACGCGCCTTCCATCTTGATGAAATCCGCCGTATCCAATATGCCATTATCGACCGGCTGGCTGACGCGCGCGTGATTCGCGAGGAAATTGACCGCATGCTCGATAATATCGCCATGCTGTCCGAGGCGGCGGGCCTTGCCACCTCCCACGCCCTGACCGATGAACTGGTCAGCCACGGCGAATTAATGTCGACGCTGCTGTTCGTTGAAGTGCTGCGCCAGCGCCAGATAGAAGCCCAGTGGTTCGATATCCGCAAGGTGATGCGCACCAATGACCGTTTCGGCCACGCCGAACCGGAGATCGGTACCCTGAAGGAATTGACCCAAAGCCTGCTGCTGCCTCGCATCGACGCGGCGCTGATCATTACCCAGGGTTTTATCGGCAGCGAGGCCAAGGGTCGCACCACCACGCTCGGACGGGGCGGCAGCGATTATACCGCCGCCCTGCTGGGCGAAGCGCTGAAGGCGCAGCGCATTGATATCTGGACCGATGTGCCGGGCATCTATACTACCGATCCGCGCGTGGTGCCCGAGGCCAAGCGTATTGATGAGATAAGCTTCGAGGAGGCGGCGGAAATGGCCACCTTCGGCGCTAAAATCCTGCATCCGGCCACCTTGTTGCCCGCGGTGCGCAGCGATATCCCGGTGTTTGTCGGCTCCAGTAAGGATCCCCATGCCGGCGGCACGCTGGTATACAATAAAACCCATAATCCGCCGCTGTTCCGCGCCATCGCCCTGCGCCGCCGGCAAACGCTGCTGACCCTGCACAGCCTGAATATGCTGCAGGCGCGCGGATTCCTGGCCGAAGTGTTCAATATCCTGGCGCGGCATTATATTTCCGTGGATTTGATCACCACTTCCGAGGTGAGCGTGGCGCTGACCATGGACACCACCGGGTCTACCTCGTCCAGCGCCAGCCTGTTGACCACGTCCCTGCTCACTGAACTTTCATCCCTGTGCCGGGTGGAAGTGGAGGAGGACCTGGCGCTGATCGCCCTGATAGGCAATCATCTCTACCAGGCCCGCGGGGTGGGTAAGGATGTGTTCGGCGTGCTGGACCCGTTTAATATCCGGCTGATATGCTATGGCGCCAGCAGCCATAACCTCTGCCTGCTGGTGCCGGGACAGGACGCGGAGCAGGTGGTCAAGACCCTGCATCACAACCTGTTTGGCTGATGAGCCACGCGCCAGGCGCAACGGGTCATCAGAGCGGGGCGGAGACCTTGTCGCGCCGTTCCTCCCCCTCTTCCGTTTCGTCCTCTTCATTGAGCTCCAGAACGTTATAGGCCACCGAGCAGAACAGGGAATTGACGCGCTTCATGTCGCCAAGCAGCCCAAGGTGCAGAGAACTGGTCTCCAGGCTTTGCACGTTTTGCTGATGCAGGCGATCGACATGCGCATGCGCATAACGCCTGTCGGTGATGCGAAACCGGTGTTTGGCCCGGCGCAAACGGCGGGCGCTGGTGAGGTCGCCGGACAGGAACACCGACAGACTCAGGCGCAGGTTGGACGTCAGTTGCTCGTGCAGCGTATCAAGCTCCTGCAACCCCTCGGTGGAAAAGGCCCGGCGCGTGGCCAGCGACTTGGCGGCCACGTCGCCGGCCATGCGTTCGATAATATCCCCGGCCTGCTCCAGGTTAAGCGCCATTTCGATAATCTCGGCCCAGCGGCGTGAATCCGCTTCTTCCAGATCTTCTTTCGGCATCTGGGCCAGATAAAGCTTGATGGCGGTATACAACACGTCGACATCATCATCCAGCCGGCGTATTTCCCGATCCTTATTCGGCTGACCGTGCAGCACTTCACGATGCAGCAGCAGCATGCTTTCCACCACATCGCCCATGCGCAAGGTTTCCCGCGAGGCATTGGCCAACGCCAGCGCGGGCGTATCCAGGGCGCTGGTATCCAGATGGCGCGGCCGCACGCCCACATCGCCCGCCGCCGTGTCGCCTATCCATTGCGTGCACAAACGCGCCATCGGCCCGGCGAACGGCACCAGGATCAGGCAGCGGATCAGGTTATAAAAGACATGGAAATAGATTACCAGCTCCGAGGCGCCGACCGGCAGGCGCTCAAGCAGGCCGGCCAGGAAAGAAATGGCCGGCAGCACCACCAGCCCGCCCACCAGCTTGAACAGCAGGCTGCCCAGCGCCACGCGTTTACCTTCGGCGTTTTGCCCGCTGGCGTTGATCATCGCCAGGATACCGCTGCCCAGGTTGGCGCCGATCACCAGGCACAGCGCCACCTTGAACGAGATGACGTCGGTGGCGGTCAGCGTCGCGGTCAGCAGCACCGCCGCCAGGCTGGAATAGCTGATGATGGCGAACAGCGCGCCGAGCAGGGCGTCGAGCACCACATCGCCGGTCAGCGATGAAAACAGCACCTTGACCCCATTGGCCTGCGTGATGGGGGTCGAGGCGGCCACAATCAGCTCAAGGGCCAGCAGTATCAGGCCCAGGCCGATACATACCCGGCCGATTTGCCCGGCGCGCGATTGTTTACGGCTAAGGAACAGGCAAACGCCGATAAAGATCAGCAGGGGGGAAAGCCAGGATAAGTCAAACGTCAGCACCCGGGCCATCAGCGCGGTGCCGACATCGGCGCCCAGGATAATCACCAGGGCCGGCGTCAGCGCCACCAGGCCTTGGGCAACAAACGAGGTCACCAGCATCGCGGTGGCGTTACTGCTCTGGACCAGCGCCGTAACGCCGATGCCCGCCATAAACGCCATCGGTTTTTTTTCTACACTGCCGCTCAGCACCTGCCGCAGGCGGGCACCGTAGACTCGCATGATTCCGGTACGGACAATATGCGTTCCCCATACCAGCAATGCTACCGCGGAAAGCAGATGCAACAAGGTTAACACGCTGATTAAAACTCCATGAAGACCAACTATTTACCAATCCAGAACCGGCCATCCAGCCAGTTGCGCTTGCCGAAGCAGAATGCCGTCGGGGTTAACGGCGTAAGGGTGACCCACCTGTTTTAATAACGGCAGGTCATTGCCAGAGTCGGAATAAAAACTGGCCTGCGCCAACATCCACGCCTGCCCCTCGATCAGATCCAGCAACCTGGACACTTTACCCTCCCGATAGGTTAATACGCCACGGGTTTTACCGGTATAAGAATCATCATAAACTTCAAGTTGTATCGATAAGGTTTCATCGACGCCGAAACGGCGCGCAATCGGCGAGACCAAGTGTTCGCCGGATGCGGAAATAATGATATTCCGATCGCCAAGGCGCCGGTGCTCGGCGATACAGCGCAGGGCGGACTGCCGTATGGCCGGAACGATCGCCTCGTCGATAAACGCCTCGACGCACTGCGCCACGTCGTATGGGGAGCGCCCGATAAGCGGTTCCAGGGTGAACGACATATACTCCTCCATGGATAATGTCCCCTGCCGGTACTGTAGCATCAATGCCTGTTCCCGCTGCACAAAACCGTCGCGTTGCGCCCAGCCAAGCCGAAGCATGTACTCACTCCACATACTGGCGCAGTCGCCGTTGATCAGTGTCTCATCCAAATCAAATAACGCCAGGCTCATGCCACCTCACATAAAGTCGTGATATCTAACTGTAGACCAATCGGCGTGCCGTCCGGGTGCAGATCGGCCACCGAGCGGTTCAACACATCGATCAGCAATTCAATCTCCTGCGCCGCCACGCGATAGCGGATCACATTACCCAGCAGGCTATGGCCGACAATCCGCGCGCTTATCCCCTGACCGGCCGGCAATAGCATAATGGACTCGGGACGCACGGCGACCCGGCTGCGCCAGTCGCGCCCGGTAAGCTGGGCGGTCTGCTCGGCGCTCAACAGGTTATAACTGCCGATAAACCCGGCTGCGAACGCATCCACCGGCTGGGTATACAGCGTTTCGGCGCTGCCGTTTTGCACGATTTTGCCTTTGTTCATCAGCACTACGCGGTCGGATAAGGTCAGCGCTTCCTCCTGATCGTGGGTAACAAAGATCGCGGTCAGCCGCAGTTCCTGCTGGATGCGGCGGATTTGATCGCGCAAATGCTTGCGTATGCGCGCATCCAGCGCGGATAGCGGTTCATCGAGCAGCAGCAGACGCGGGCGCGTCACCAGCGAACGCGCCAGGGCCACGCGCTGGCATTGGCCGCCGGACAGCTGATGCGGATACCTGTGGGCGAACTCCTGCAGTTCCACCAGATCCAATACCTCGTCAACGCGGCGCTTAATCTCGGTAGCCGTTAGCTTTTGCATTTTCAGCCCAAACGCCACGTTGCCGTTGACCGTCATATTGGGGAACAAGGCATAGCTCTGGAATACCATGCCGATACCGCGATTCTGCGGCGACAGCGGCACCAAATCCTGCCCCTGCAGCAGGATCTGCCCGCTGTCCACCGGCGTAAGCCCCGCCAGGCAGCGCAGCAGGGTGGATTTGCCGCAGCCGCTCGGCCCGAGCAGGGTGACGAATTCACCTTCCGCCGCGTCAAAATCGATATTCTCGAACACCTGGGTCGGCCCATAGTGTTTATTAAGCTGTTTTACCGCCAGATAAGACATGATTATTCCTTGCCCTTGTTAACGGTATTCGCCACCAGCGTCAGCAGCAGCACCACCAGGAAATAAGAGATCACCAGGGCGCTGGTGAAATGACCGCTGCCGTTGCGGCTGTTGTAGAGATAGACCTGCAGCGTCTCGAAGCGGTTGCCCACCAGCAGGTTGGCAAACACAAACTCGCCGATAAGAAACGAGAATGACAGCAGCACGGCAATCATGCAGCCCTTGCGCAGGTTGGGCAGCACCACCAGCAGCGCCGCCCGCCAGGTGCTGGCGCCGAGCAATTGGGCGGCATCCATCAAATCACGCAGATGGATGGCCTGCATATTGTTGGTGATCGCCCGATAGATAAACGGCAGCGCAATGGTGAAATAACAGCCGATCAAAATCCACGGCGTACCGGTCATGGCCAGCGGACCATCGGAATAAAGCTGCAGCAGGCCCACCGACGACACCACCGGCGGCACGGCGAACGGCAGCAGGATAAGAATATTCATCAGCGCGTCGAGCTGCGGAAAATAGTAAGCAATCACAAACATTAGCGGCAACACCAGCGCCACGGCGAGGGCCAGCGCGCCAAAACAAATCAACAGCGAGTGCCACAGCGCCGTCAGGAAACGCGGATCCCGCCAGAGCTGGGCCATCCATTTCAAGGTGAAACCCTCCGGCAGCACCGTCGAACCCCATTGGCTCGAAAAAGCGTAAACCAGGGTGGCGACCAAAGGCAACAACAGGATAAACAGCAGCACCGCGACCACGCCGCGGTGATAGAGATTTTCGGCACGCGTCATTCATACCCTCCCGTTTTGCCGGTCAATAACACCTCAGGAACGCACATGGGTATAGCTCCTGCGCATCACCCAGCGATGAACCAGGGTAATAAACACCATCAGCAACACCAGGAACATCCCCAGCGCGCTGGCCATATTCGGGTCAAGCTCCAGATCCCCCGCCACCAGGGCCGCGATACGGATCGGGATAACGTTGAAATTGCCGCTGGTCAGGGCGAAAATCGTGGCGTAGGCGCCCAGGGCATTGGCCAACAGGATGACAAAGGTACCCAACAACGCCGGCGCCAGCACCGGCAGGCCGATATGGCGCCAGTAGCGCAACCTGCCCGCGCCCAACAGCGCGGCGGATTCGCGCCAGTCCTCGCGCAGACCGTCAAAGGCCGGATACAGCAACAGCACACCGAGCGGGATTTGAAAATAGGTGTACAACACCATCAGGCCGGTTTTGGAGTAGATGCTGAAATCCCCGAGCCAGCCATAGCGGCGCAGTATAAGGGTGACGCAGCCATTGGTGCCCAGCAGGATAACAAAAGCGAACGCCAGCGGCACGCCGGTAAAATTGCTGGTCATATTGGTGAAGGACATCACCGCGGTGCGCAGGCGGGTTGCCCCCAGTTGGCGCAGCGAGTAGCTGCCCACCAGGGCGATCAACAGCCCGAATGCGCTTGACCAGAAGGTAATTTGCAAAGAGAAGAAGATCGCCTGCCGATAAAACGGCGAGCCCAGGATCTGCCGGTAGTTATCAATCCCCCACCCTTCGATGTCGCTGTTAAAGCTATGCACCGTCATCCACACCAGCGGCGCGATTTGAAAAGCGCAAAACACCAGCGCAAAGGGCAGCATAACCAATACCGCCAGCCATTTGGCCTTCATTTCAACAGCTCCGCGCAGGCCGGCCGATCGTGCTCAACCCCCAGCAGGTCGCATATCGTGCCGCACAGTTCCGTCTGGCGCGGCGCGGCGGGCGCCTGGCTAAAGGCCGAGCCAAACACAAACAACGGCACCCGGCGCTCCTCGGGCAGGATGCCGCCATGGCTGCGGTCATCGTTCATGCCGTGATCCGCCGTGACGATCACCTGGTAACCGGCGGCCAGCCACGCGGGCATATATTGTGACAACAAGCCGTCCGCCGTACGGGCCATATTACGGTATTGCGGCGACGATTGGCCGTAGCGGTGCCCGGCATCGTCAATATTCATGGGATGGAGCAGCAGGAAATCCGGCTGGTGGCGCAGGCGCAGGCTTTCGGCATCTTCAAACAAATGGGAATCAGGGTAGTGATCCGCATGATAAAAATGCCCGTACTGAATCGCCGCCTCCGGCGCAATGGTATGGCGATCGCGCACCGCATCAAAGGGCGCGCGATTATACAGCTCGCTAACCCAATGATAGGCCGCCGCCGCGGTGGTGAGGCCGGCGGCGCGGGCAAAATGAAAAATACTGCGATGGTGCGATAACCGCACCACGTTATTATGCACCACGCCGCTCGCCACCGGGGTAACGCCGGTAAGGATGCACTCATAAAGCGGGCGCGATAAAGACGGCAGCTCGCAGTCGAGTTGATACAGGCATCCATGCCCCGCCGCGCACTCAGCGTGCAGATATCCCATGGCGTCATAGGCCACCGGATAATTCAGTCCGTCCAGTATCACCAGCAGGGTTTTCATCACGCCTCCTTTACTGCGGCATAGCCATCATGACATTTTCCTGCCACAGGCGCGGCAGTTCCTTGGCGCTCTTTTCCCAGGCAACCGGATCGGCGATAGGGTGGGCGTTTTTATACTGTTCGATGGGCAGCAGCTTGGCTTTTACGTCATCCGGCAGCGTCAACTTTTCCACGCGGATCGGGCGGGCATAACCCCGGGCCAGGTTAATCTGTCCCGCATCGGAGAAAATATATTCGCGCGCGAACTTGGCCGCGTTGGGATGCTTGCCGTATTTATTGATGATCGTGGTGTAGCCCGAGGTAATAGAACCGTCGGAGGGGATCAGCACATCAAAACGGGTTTTATCGATGGTATCGCGGTAATTAAGACCGTTGAAATCCCAGACAATGCCCACGTCCACTTCGCCTTTTTCCAGCGACGCTATGGTCGGGTTATTCAGTCCCAGACGCCCCGCCTTTGCCAGTTTGGCGAAAAAGTCCAGGCCCGGTTTCAGGTTCTTCTCGTCGCCGCCCATGGCATAAGTGGCCGCCAGCACGCCATTGGTCGCCTGTGCCGCGGTGCTGACATCGCCGACGGTGACCTTATAATCGCCTTTCAGCAGATCGGCCCAACTATGCGGCGTGTCTTTCACCGTTTGTTTGTTGACAATAAAGGCGATGGTGCCGGTATAGGCCAGCGCCCAATGGCCGTCTTTGTCCTTTGCCCAGTCGGGAATCTGATCCCAGGTGCTGGGTTTGTAAGGCAGCGTAACGCCTTTTTGTACCGCAACCGGGCCGAAGGACGATCCCACATCGCCGATATCGGCGCTGGCATTGTTTTTCTCGGCCAGGAACTTGGCTATCTCCTGCGCCGAACTCATATCGGTATCGCTATGCTTCAGGCCGTATTTGCCGGCCAGATCCGCCCAGGTATCCTTCCAGTTTGCCCAGCTGTCCGGCATACCGACACTATTGACCTCGCCTTCCTGGCGCGCCGCCTTCTCCAGGGCCGCGACATCCGCGGGCGCGGCGAAACCGGCCGGGCTTGCCATCAGGATGGCGGTGGTTAACACAGAAGCGAACAGAAGTTTCATAGATGATGCTCCGGGTGAAGGAATGAAGGTGAAGGACTCTACTGGTCTAGTCCAGCAAGAACCAAGCCAATCTACCTAAGTAAGATGAATATTTGATGTCAGTAATTCTTTTAGACGATTTTTTGTTATGGTTTTACCACCCCAACCGCAAAGGCAGAAAAATGTGCACTATGAACATGCAGACCGGTAAAAAAAATGCTGCATAATGGCGCTTCTTTTTGCGCCAGCCTGTCCCGGCAAAAAACCGTTACCGCGATTTGCCAGGCGATTACCGGCTGGATTGAACAAGGAGAATTGAGCCACAACGACCGCTTGCCCGCGGAAAGGATGTTAAGCGAACAATTTACCACCACCCGCATTACCCTGCGGGAAGCATTGGGGCAATTGGAGGCACAGGGTCTGATATATCGCGAGGAACGCCGCGGTTGGTTTGTCAGCCCGCCGCGCATCGTCTATAACCCGCTTACGCGCAGTCATTTCCATGCCATGGTGCGTGAGCAGGGACGCGTACCCGCAACCGAGGTATTGGATGCCGGTGAAATAACGACGCCTGCGCCGATATGCACGCATTTGGCATTGCCGACCGGCTCACGGGTATATTGCATACGCCGGGTCAGGCGCATCGACGGGCGCGCGGTGCTTTACGTTGAGCATTATCTGAATCCAGGCTATTTCCCGGCGATTTTGCAAGAAGATTTGACCTCTTCGCTCACCGAACTTTATGCCAACCATTATGGCATTCATTATGGCAAAGTGCGTTTCGCCATGTTGCCCACCACCTTTCCGCTGGCGGCGTCGCAGGCGCTGAAATTGGCGGATAACAGTCCGGCGCTGTTCATTACCCGCATTAACCGCGATCAGCATGGCCGCATTATCGACTGCGACCTGGAGTATTGGCGTTATGATACTTT
Organism: Acerihabitans sp.; assembly: GCF_036398755.1. Lineage (NCBI taxonomy): Bacteria > Pseudomonadati > Pseudomonadota > Gammaproteobacteria > Enterobacterales > Pectobacteriaceae > Acerihabitans > Acerihabitans sp. The sequence continues at coordinate 13,814 of NZ_DASWOM010000022.1, forward strand.
GCATATCAACGTCGAGGCACAGTAGTGCCCGGCAAATCCCTGCTTAAATCGAGGAGGTATTTTCATGTCCCCACAGGTCGAAAACCAGCACCGAACCCGCGCCGTCCGCAAGTACCGGAAACAGGATATTTTCACATACGTAGAGATGATGGCGATGGGTCAAATACTGTTCCAGAACCGCGCTGTCGGCAAAACATAGCCGCAGCATATGCCTGAAGCCCTTATCGTGCTGTTCGCGGCTGGCGTTAACATGCCACGAAGCCTTCAAAATACCGGGAATATACTGATCCATCGCCAGCAGCGTCACGGCAATTTGCTGAATATCAGCCTGACCCAGTGCCGGTTTGAACCGAAACAGGACATTATGTTCAATCATCAGTTTTCTCCGTTTAATCGCGGGAACGACGAACGCCATCAAGTGGCGGGCGGGCTTTTCGCCACATCCTTGCCGGGGGGATAATTGCGCTTCATGTAGCGATGCGTCGATCTGAAAGCGGCCACCAGGATCGTCAGAAATATTTTTTGGTCATGTTGATCCATTATTTACCCTCTTACTGCTAATTATATTGCCATGCTGAAACCGCCAGGCGGTTGAAAATGGACCCTGTCGCCCCAGGACATATATACTTTATCGATATGTCTAAAGTATTTAATCCTTACCGCCGGCGCCAGGGCGCCTTCTCCATAAATGGTAGCCACAGGATTGTCCTCAATTATAAATATTGACAACGCTCATCTCTGCATTTTCATTGAAAGGTTTCGCTAAATATTTCAAAAATAATAGTTAACATAAAAATGATTTAAAGTTTTCCTTTCCCGATTGCTCCTGAAGTACATTCTAATTTAAACCTTTCATCACAATAGGTAAAATAATTATATTATTAGCCATAATTAATTAGCGATAAATCATTTAAAATAAAAATTGAATATTGCTAATAAATTAAATATTAAGCATGTGGATTTTTGATACTTATGGGTGTGGGCGCGTGGGGTAAACCGGGGATCAGGCGTGGGGCATGCGGTCAATAACCGCTGCAACACACCGGTTTTACCGGTGTGTTGCCAAAGAGGTATCAATCCGCGTCGTAGCCCAGGTTGGGCGCCAGCCAGCGTTCAATTTCAGCGATGGGCATGTTTTTACGCCGGGCGTAATCTTCCACCTGGTCCCGCTGAATTTGGGCCACGGCATAATATTTACTGTCGGGATGGCTGAAATACCAGCCGGACACCGACGCGCCGGGCCACATGGCATAGGACTCCGTCAGGCGCATACCGGTGGCGTCATCCACATTCAGCAGTTGCCAGATAGCCGCTTTCTCGGTGTGATCGGGACAGGCCGGATAACCCGGCGCGGGACGGATCCCCTGATAGTTCTCCCGAATCAGCTCCTCATTGCCCAGATTCTCATTAGGGGCGTAACCCCAATAGACCTTACGCACCCGTTCATGGAGATATTCGGCAAACGCCTCGGCCAGCCGATCGGAAAGCGCCTTGACCATAATTTTATTATAGTCGTCCTGCTGGGCATCAAAGGCCGCCGCCAGGGTATCTTCCTCCAGCCCGCCGGTTACGGCAAACGCGCCCAGGTAGTCCGCCTTGCCGGAGGCTTTCGGCGCCACAAAATCCGCCAGGCAATAATTGGCGAATTCGCTTTTCTCCGTCTGCTGGCGCAGGTGATGGCTAACCACCAGGATCTCGCGGCGGCTTTCATCGCGGTAAACCTCAATGTCATCGCCGACCCGGTTGGCGGGAAAAATACCCACGACCCCGCGTGGGTTGAGGGATTTTTGCGCCGAAAGCTGGTCCAGCAGGGCATTGGCGTCGTCAAACAGACGTTTGGCCTCGACGCCGACCACCTCGTCCTCCAGGATGCGTGGGTATTTCCCGGCCAGCGACCAGGTCATAAAAAAAGGCGTCCAGTCAATATAATTACGCAATGTCTCGATAGTGGCGCTGACGGCTTGAATGCCCAGGCGATGGGCCACGGGGGGAGTGTAGTTTTCCCAATCCATGGCCAGGTCATTATCGCGCGCGGCCTGCAGCGAAACCGGCGGCGTACGGGGCTTTTTGCGGCCGTGCTGGATGCGCACCGTATCGTATTCCTTGCGGGTACGCAGCACGAACGCGTCACGCTGCTCGTCCGACAGCAGGGCCGATACCACGCCCACGCTGCGCGAGGCGTTTTGCACATAAACCGTCGGCCCGCTGTAGTTTTTCTCGATTTTAACCGCGGTATGCGCCTTTGAGGTGGTGGCGCCGCCAATCAGCAGCGGCAGGGTAAATCCCTGGCGCTCCATTTCTTTGGCGACGTTGACCATCTCGTCAAGCGACGGCGTGATTAACCCCGACAGGCCGATAATATCCACATTAAATTCACGCGCCGACTTCAGTATCTTATCCATCGAGACCATCACGCCCAGGTCGATGATTTCGTAATTATTGCACTGCAACACCACGCCGACGATATTTTTGCCGATGTCATGCACGTCGCCTTTGACCGTCGCCAGCAGGATTTTGCCGGCCGCCTTTTGTTTTTCCTTACCCGCCTTGATAAAGGGTTCCAGATAGGCAACCGCCTGCTTCATGACCCGCGCCGATTTCACCACCTGCGGCAGGAACATTTTCCCGGCGCCGAACAGATCGCCCACCACGTTCATGCCGGCCATCAGCGGCCCTTCAATCACCTCGATGGGCCGCGCCGCCTGCTGCCGCGACTCCTCGGTGTCCGCTTCGATAAATTCGGTAATGCCTTTTACCAGCGCGTATTCCAGCCGTTTATTTACCGGCCAACCGCGCCATTCCGCCTGCTGCTGCCTGGTATCGTCGTCGTTTTTGCCGGCCCGGTACTTCTCGGCCAGATCCAGCAGCCTTTCGGTACCGTCGGCGCGGCGGTTAAGCACCACATCTTCCACCGCCTCGCGCAATTCATCGGACAGATCATCATAGATAGCCAGCTGGCCGGCATTAACAATGCCCATATCCAGGCCGTTTTTGATGGCGTAATAAAGAAAAACCGCGTGGATGGCTTCACGCACCGGCTCGTTGCCGCGAAACGAAAACGACACATTGGAAACGCCGCCGGAAATCAGCGCATGGGGCAGCTCGGCCTTGATGTCGGCGCAGGCGCCGATAAAGTCCTGGGCATAGTTATTGTGCTCTTCAATACCGGTGGCGATGGCAAAAATATTGGGGTCGAAGATAATATCTTCCGGCGGGAAACCCACGGTTTCGGTGAGGATGCGATAGGCGCGCCGGCAGATGTCGATTTTACGCTGCCGGGTATCCGCCTGGCCCTCTTCATCAAACGCCATCACCACCACCGCGGCGCCATAACGGCGCACCATACGGGCATGATGGATAAACGCGTCCTCGCCCTCTTTCATCGAGATGGAGTTAACGATGCCCTTGCCCTGGATACACTTCAGTCCCTGCTCGATCACCTCCCATTTCGATGAATCGATCATGATAGGCACCCGGGATATATCCGGTTCGCCGGCAATCAGATGCAGAAAACGCACCATGGCGGCGGCGGAATCCAGCATGCCTTCATCCATGTTGATATCGATTATCTGCGCGCCGCTTTCCACCTGCTGCAACGCCACCGCCAGCGCTTCATTGTATTTATCTTCTTTAATCAGGCGTTTAAAGCGTGCCGAGCCGGTAACGTTGGTACGCTCGCCCACGTTAACGAACAGGGAGTCCGCTGTGATATTCAGCGGTTCCAGGCCGGCGAGGCGGCAGGCTACCGGCCTTTGCGGCAGGACGCGCGGCGCCAGGCCCTCGACCGCGCGCGCCATGGCGGCAATATGCTCAGGCGTGGTGCCGCAGCAGCCGCCCACGATATTCAGGAAACCGGAAATCGCCCATTCCTTAATCTGTCCGGCCATTTCATCCGGACCGAGATCGTACTCGCCAAAGGCGTTAGGCAACCCGGCGTTGGGGTGGGCGCTGACATAACAATCGGCAATGCGCGACAGTTCGGCCACATACTGGCGCAGTTCATCGGGGCCTAACGCGCAGTTCAGGCCAAACGACAGCGGTTTGACATGTCGCAGCGAGTTATAAAACGCCTCGGTGGTTTGTCCGGAAAGGGTGCGTCCCGACGCATCGGTTATGGTGCCGGAAATCATCACCGGCAATTGCACGTCCATCGCCTCGAATTCGGTTTCAATGGCGAAAATCGCCGCCTTGGCGTTTAGGGTATCAAAAATGGTTTCCACCATAATCAAATCAACGCCGCCTTCCACCAGCGCGTGGACCGCTTCTCGGTAAGCGCTTACCAACTGGTCAAAACTGACGTTGCGATACGCCGGATCGTTGACGTCCGGTGAAATAGATGCGGTGCGGTTGGTAGGACCCAGGACGCCGGCCACATAGCGGGGTTTCCCCGGCGTGCGCGCCGTCCATTTGTCGGCGCTGAGACGGGCCAGCCGCGCGGCCTCGAAATTCAGCTCGCTGACCAGCGCCTCCATTTGATAGTCGGCCATGGCGATGGCGGTGGAGTTAAAGGTATTGGTTTCAAGGATATCGGCGCCCGCGGCCAGGTAGTCGTCATGGATGGCGGCAATCACTTCCGGCTTGCTCAGCACCAGCAGATCGTTGTTGCCTTTCAGGTCGCTCGGCCAGTCGGCAAAACGCGCGCCGCGATAGTCCGCTTCTTCTAACCGGTAACTTTGGATCATGGTGCCCATGCCGCCGTCCAGCACCATGATGCGCTGAGCTAATTGCCGGCGCAGTTCGTCCACTCGATTGTTAACCATTACCCCATCCACCGCTAAAAAATACGTCTTTTATTGAGCCAAAACAGGCAGAACATCCTAGCATAAATTACAGGCATTCGACGCCGCGGGCGCATGAGACTTTTTCAGATCCCCCGATCTGCGCCCCTGACGCCGGCGGAAATGTAATAAAAATGTTTCAGATTACATTTTTAGTTTGAAGCAGATCACAATTAGCGCGAAAAAAACACAATGCATCTGGAAACCGCGGTAAAAATCCTGATAATGTTACCGGTAACATCAATACACTTTTTACCTGGCCACGGAGCCTACGATGACAACAACAGCTAACCATATCTTCGTTTTAATGGGCGTTTCAGGCAGCGGCAAGTCCGTGGTGGCCAACGCTCTGGCCCGTGAGCTATCGGCCGCTTTCCTGGACGGCGACTTTCTTCATCCGCGCGCCAATATCAACAAAATGGCGGCGGGACACGCGCTTAACGATGACGATCGCGCGCCCTGGCTGGCGGCCATTAATGACGCCGCGTTTGCGATGCAGCGTACCAATACCATTTCCCTCATCGTCTGCTCGGCGCTGAAAAAACATTATCGCGATCGCCTGCGCGAAGGGAACGCCAATCTGTCCTTTCTTTATCTCAAGGGCGAATTCGACGTTATCGAAGCCAGAATGAAAGCCCGTAAAGGCCATTTCTTCAAGACCCAGATGCTGGTCACGCAGTTCGACACCCTGGAGGAACCGGGCGCCGATGAAAAAGACGTTCTGGTGGTGAATATCGACCAACCGGTGGACGGCGTCATTAACGATGCCCTGCAATGCATCAAAGAACGCATTGCGCAAGACGCCGGCTAAACACCCGGCGCGCTACACAGGATATCAACATAACAGCTATGCTTGTTATGTCAGGAACAATAGTTGCCATACCCGGCCGGAAGCCGCCAACAGGCGCATCCGGCTTTTTAAGCCGCTTTGGCTGAAACGATTCAATTACTGATATTTTACTGTAAACAAGCCGGCATGCCGCTTCGCCACCATAACATCATCATCATAAAAAAAACGATCCGGCGGTTTGCCGGCGGCAGGGCATCAATTCCGTGGTCATGCCAGGCTGCGCCTGTGGCGCGCACCTGGCCTGACCATTCAATCTTAAATGTGAGGCAAATATGAATCCTACCGTAGCCCGCGTGACGCAACGCGTAATCGACCGTTCCCTACCTACCCGCACCGCTTATCTGGCGCGCATCGACGCCGCGCGCGCCAAAACGGTACACCGGTCGCAGCTGGCCTGCGGCAACCTGGCCCACGGGTTCGCCGCCTGCCAGCCCGAGGATAAGCTGGCGCTGAAAAGCATGACCCGCAATGATATCGCCATTATCACGTCATACAACGATATGCTGTCGGCCCACCAGCCTTACGAACATTACCCGCAGCGGTTGAAAAACGCGCTCCACGGCGTGGGCGCGGTCGGCCAGGTAGCCGCAGGTGTTCCGGCGATGTGCGACGGCGTGACCCAGGGACAAGACGGTATGGAGCTGTCACTGATGAGCAGGGAAATCATCGCCATGTCAGCCGCCATCGGTTTATCCCATAATATGTTCGACGGCGCCTTATACCTGGGGATTTGCGATAAAATAGTCCCGGGGCTTGTGATGGCCGCGCTGTCCTTTGGCCATCTGCCGGCGGTATTTGTCCCGGCAGGCCCGATGGCCAGCGGTTTGCCGAATAAAGAAAAGGTACGCGTCCGCCAGCTTTACGCCGAGGGCAAAATAGACCGCGCGGGCATGTTGGAAGCGGAAGCGGCGTCTTATCACAGCGCCGGCACCTGTACTTTTTACGGCACCGCCAATTCCAACCAAATGGTTATGGAGATGATGGGACTGCATTTACCCGGATCCTCGTTTATCCAGCCTAATACCCCGCTGCGCGACGCCCTGACCGATGCCGCCGCCGTGCAGGTCACGCGCCTGACGGAAAACAGCGGCAACTATCTGCCGATTGGCCGCTTGGTGGATGAAAAGGTGATCGTCAACGGCATTATCGCCCTGCTGACCACCGGCGGCTCCACCAACCACACCATGCATCTGGTGGCCATGGCCCGCGCCGCCGGTATTATCATCAATTGGGACGACTTCTCTGAACTGTCCGACGCCGTGCCGTTGCTGTCGCGTATTTACCCCAACGGGCCGGCGGACATCAACCAGTTCCACGATGCCGGCGGCGTACAGCTGGTAATACGCGAATTATTAAAAGGCGGCTTGCTTAATGAAGAAGTCAATACCGTTGCCGGTTTCGGCTTAAGCCGCTACACCATGGAACCCTGGCTGGATCAGGGCGTGCTGGCCTGGCGCGAAGGCACCGACGCCTCGCTGGACCCCAAGGTGATTGCCAGTATCGGCCAGCCGTTTGAACATCACGGCGGCACCAAGGTACTGGATGGCAATCTGGGACGCGCGGTGATGAAAACCTCCGCCGTGCCCGCCGCCAATCAGATCATCGAAGCGCCGGCGGTGGTGTTTGAAAGCCAGCATGACGTCGGCCCTGCTTTTGACGCCGGCGCGCTGGACCAGGATTGCGTGATCGTGGTGCGCTACCAGGGACCACGCGCCAACGGTATGCCGGAGCTGCATAAATTAATGCCGCCGCTGGGCGTATTGCTGGATCGCGGCTATAAGATCGCCCTGGTCACCGACGGACGTCTGTCCGGCGCATCGGGCAAGGTCCCCGCGGCCATCCATGTCACGCCGGAGGCCTATAACGGCGGCTTACTGGCTAAAATCCAGACCGGCGATCTGCTACGCGTGAACGGCGTTACCGGCGAACTGTCATTGCTGGTGGACGCCGCCGAACTGGCGCAACGGACAGTGACGCGGCCCGACCTAAGCGCGGAGCATATCGGCTGTGGCCGTGAGCTGTTCGGCGCGCTGCGCGCACAGCTCTCCGGCGCTGAACAGGGCGCGAGCTGTATTGCCTTTTAATCCAGGGTGGGATTCATTTTCTTCAGATCAAACGGCGTAATCTGGTAGACGTAATAGTTCAGCCAGTTGGCGAACAATAAATGCCCATGGCTGCGCCAGCTGGCCCTGGGCGGCAGGTCTGGATTGTTCTCCGGGAAATAGTTAACCGGAAGAGTCGGGTTGAGGCCGGCCGCCAGATCGCGATGATATTCCCCGGCAAGCGTCAGCGCGTCATATTCCGGATGGCCGGTGACGAAGGCCAGGCGTTTATCAGGGCTGGCAAACAGGTAGGCGCCGGTTTGCTCCGATTCCGCCAAAATCTCCAGGTCGGTATACTGGCGGATGACGTCGGACGGGAAGTCGGCATAACGTGAATGCGGCGCCAGAAAGGTTTCGTCAAACCCGCGGGTCAGCAGGGCATGAGGCTTGAGGGTGTTATGTTGATATACGCCGGCCAGTTTCTCCCGCCGGGTCATTTTGGGGATGTCGTATAAAATATTCAGCGCCGCCTGAACCGCCCAACAGACAAACAGCGTCGAGGTGACGTGCCCTTTCGCCCACTGCAAGACCCGGTCTATCTGCGGCCAGAAAATCACGTCCTGAAAGTCCACCAGCCCCAAGGGCGCGCCGGTCACCACCAGGCCGTCGTAGTTCTCATCCTGGATATCCTCAAAATCACAATAAAAGGTGTTGAGATGCTCCGCCGGCGTATTTTTCGATTCATGGTTGTCGATGCGCAGCAGCTGGATATCAATTTGCAGCGGCGAATTGGACAGCAACCGCAGGAACTGATTCTCCGTCTCGATTTTTTTCGGCATCAGATTCAGGATCAGCACCTTGAGCGGACGTATTTCCTGGGTACGCGCGCGGGAAGTGGTCATAACAAACACGTTTTCGTTACGCAGGAAATTTACTGCTGGCAACTCATCAAGAACCCGAATCGGCATAACTATAGAACCTCAAAGCATACGTTTAAACGTTTAGACATCCAGATGCCTACGATATCGTCTTTGGTAAATGATGTCGAGTGTTCAACCATTAGTTGAAAATGTTTCATCTTAATGACCATTTTTGCTTACTGAATGTGGCGGGATGGAAAGGGGTTGCGCTGGCTTACGTGCCCCATTGGCGCCCCAGGGCCGGAATGGGGGTTTTAAAAGAGGAATTCGGGAGGCCGAAACGCATTGCGATCAGAGGCTGGAAAACTTTTCAATTATCGACGTACGTATATTGTCAATATGATGGGAGACTTCCAGTGCGGCCTGCTCGCCGTCCCCCTTTTCAAGGGCGGCGATAATCGCCATATGTTCATTCAGCACGGGCAGCATGCGCTTGTCCACCCGTTTGAGTGAAAACATCCGCGTCCTGCGCCGCAGTTCATTAATCATCTCGGCCAAGAGCTTGTTTTCGCTGTAAAGGAGAATAAGCCCATGCAGCTCCGCATCCACCCTCTGATGCTCATAATTGAAGGGATCCCCCGCCAGCTTGAGCTTTTCAATCCTTTCCTTTAAAAGCGCCAGCTTATTGAGGGGGATTTTACCGGCCGCGCGAGCCGCCGCCTCGGTTTCCAACAGGCGTCTGACATAAAGAATCTCCAGGATTTCCTCCAGAGCCACCATGCGGACAAAAAGCCGATTATTGGATTTACGCTCCAGGATTTTCTCTCCCTCAAGCCGATGCATCGCCTCACGAAGCGGAGTCCTGGAGATACCCAGACGAATGGCTAAAGCGCGCTCTTGTATCTGTTCCCCCTGCTGCAACTTTTTGGCAACGATCAAATCCAGCAGCGCCTCATATGCCTGATTGCCAAGACCGCCATTACCGCCTTCCAATAACGTTGTTTTATTCATAATTTATTTTTATCTTTCATGTAATTAATCAGAGGATGTCGGGAATGTAACCTGTCTGAATGTATACCATAGGTATATTAATCTATTAACTATTGGCGGGATGTCAACGTTTATCGAAACCAAGACGGATCAAAAAAGAAAAATGATAAGCATGGCAAATTTATGTGCACCAAAATTAGTCAAAAGCACCGCCTTGGTGCATGCGATCGGATAATTGACACAGTAGGGCAGGTAAAAAGTTCATAAAAAAATGGCCGGCCACAAAACCGCCAATATCACGACCGCTAAACGCCCGTATACCCGCGATAAGGCGATAATCAAATAAAAAAAATTCGCATGGACAAGATATCACCCTGAATTTTAATGGATTCAAAAGAGATAGCCGGTTCGGCGCCGGTAAATTGTTTTATCACTCAAGTCGATTTCAGCATCCCAATACAATTTTTAGGCTTTGATGCCACAATTTTCTTTTTATGATTGGCAAGCTTTGGCACTTTTATTGCTAATTGCTAATAGTAACTGTATAAAACGGTCAAATCAGGTCATAGCGAGGGAAAGTGGTATAGATATTCCATATCTCATTTGGTATACCAGCAGGATACCAACATAAAATGATGATAGCCTTTATTAATAGAGCGGCCTTGTGGGCCGATAAAGACTAATAGCCATATGACGAGGGTAAAACCATGCATTTGTTGTCTGTTCTCACGTTGAAAAATTGCAAAAAAATGGGTGCGGCATTGGTCTTTGTTCTGGGATGCGCTCACTATGCCAATGCGGCGGATAGCGCGGTAGACACTATTCTTTCAAAAGGTGAGTTACGGGTTTGCTGGGCCGATGACAATCCCTATTCCTATAAAGATCCCACCACCGGCAAATGGGAAGGGTTCAACCACGATATGGCCGCCGACCTCGCCAGCGCCATGGAAGTAAAGCTGGTGGATGTGGATTCAACATTTAAAACTGTTATTGCCAGCGTGAAAAATCACGAATGCGACATTGGCGGCGCGGCGTTATTCGACACCATCAAGCGTGCCGAAGTCGTCCTTTTCACGGCGCCCATTTCTTTTGAAACCAGTGGCGCCTTTGTGAAAAATGATTCCCCTTATAAAACTTATGCCGATTTGGATCAGAAAGGGAAAGTGCTTATCTCCAAAACCGGATCCGCATCAGGTGATTTTGCCAAACGGTATTTCAAAAACGCCGAAATCCGGTTTGTCGCGTCCGACAACAGTTCGGTTAACGCGGCGGAAGTCGCCAACGGACGAGCGGACGCATGGTGGGTGTCGTACACCTCCACCTCGCGAATGCTTCAGCAAAACAAGCAGTTCGGCATGCGCCCTTTGGGTGATAAACCCCTCAATCCCGTCGGCATCGTCTGGGCCATTGATCTGAATGAATACCACTTACAGCAAGTGATCAATATATGGCTGCGTGGCCAGCTCAATTCGGGACGTACGGCCGAGCTATGGAAAAAGTGGTTTGGCACTGATTATATCCAATAATTGGCCTCGCATCACGGGCCATGGCATCACTTATTTTCTTCAACTCTGGATAAGGGGGGAGCATGACAGATTCAGCCATAATCGCTAAAAATAAAAAGATTGATAGGCAAAAAATCGCCGGTACCGTCATCGTTATTCTGTTATCCGCGTTTATCCTGTTTAACGTGAGATGGGATTTTGTGCGCGCCCTCGATTTTTCTGTAATTTATCAATATTGGCGGTTATTGCTTACCGGGCTGTCCATGACGGTGTTTGTCACGTTGGTATCGATAATTACCGGCCTGCTGAGCGGTATTATCTTGGCTATCCTTTATCAGCTCCCGTTTCGGATAGTGAAAATCCTTATCGCCATTCATGTGGAAATCTGGCGTTCAACGCCGCTACTGGTGCAGATTTTCTGGATCCATTTCGCCCTGCCGCAAATCACCGGCATTACCACCCCGGCGCTGGTTTCCGGCATCATCGCCATGACGCTTCAGTCAAGCGCCTATCTTACCGAAATCACCCGCTCGGGCATTGAGAGCATTCCCACAGGGCAATGGGAAGCGGCGAAGGTGCTTAATCTTTCACAAACAACCACCTGGCTGAGGGTCATTCTGCCTCAAGCGTTGAAACTGATGCTGCCGGCATTGTGTAATACCGTCCTCAGTTTTTTCAAAGGCTCGACGATACTGTCGGTGTTGGCTATCAGCGAGCTCGTGACCATCAGTAATAATATTTCCAGTTTTACCTTCAGGCCGATTGAAGTCATGACTTTTGCTGGCCTGCTTTTTTTTATCATCGGATACGGTTTTTCGTACCTGAGCGCCCTGCTTGAAAAAAGACTGTCGCAATCGTCATTGTAGGAGCCAATATGCATTTCAATTTTTTTGTGGTGGCGAATTCCTGGCAAATATTGGCGCACGGCGCTGTTACGACGTTTTTAAGCTGTTGCCTGTCGCTGGCGCTCGGTATCGTTCTCGGCGCGGTGTTATGCTGGGGAAAAATGCAGGGTAGCGGTCCCCTCTATCGGGTATCGGTTATAGTTATTGAAACTTTTCGCACCATACCAGAATTAATACCTATATTTTGGATATACACCTGTGTGCCATTTATTTTTGATGTGAAATTATCCGCTTTCTCCTCCGGCATTCTGGCATTAACCCTGTGCAGCGGTGCTTTTCTTGCCGAAATATTCAGGACAGGCATTTTAGCTATACCCAAAGGTCAATACGAAGCCTGTACCGCGCTATCCATACCCACGATAAAGAAATGGAAAACGGTCATTATTCCTCAAGCGGTCAAGGTCGTGTTCCCCGCATTTGTTAATTTCACCAGCGACCTGGTTAAAATTTCCAGCTTGCTCTCGACCATCGGCATTGCTGATTTAGCTTATCAGGCGTCCGTTATAACAGGTGAAAATTATCGCTATCTCGAAATCTATACCCTGGCCGCCGTATATTATCTGATCATGATTGTGCCGCTGAGCTTGTATGGCCGCTATTGTGAAAACCGCAGTAAAAAGCATATGGCAAGGACATGAAATGCGTATGAACTCGAATATTCCCTCCATGCATATTGTCATATGCCAGGATGTGAAAAAATATTACGGCACATTTTGCGCCCTGAAGGATATTTCCCTGGAATTCAAACGGGGAACCGTCACCTGCATTGTCGGTCCGTCCGGCAGCGGTAAATCCACGTTCCTGCGAACGCTAAACGCCCTTGAACCCATTGATGGCGGAGAGATTTTCATAGACGGCATTCAGTTGGAACACAGCGCCGCCTCGGCTAGGGCCATACGCAAAGATGTCGGCATGGTTTTCCAGAATTTCAATTTATTTCCTCACCTCAGCGTGAGAACCAACGTCACCCTGGCGCCGACAAGCGCTTTGGGACTGGGCAAGAAAGAAGCGAATTTACGGGCGGAGCAGCTCCTGGCCCGTGTCGGCCTGGCCGATCAAATTGATAAATACCCCGGCCAGCTTTCGGGCGGTCAACAGCAACGGGTCGCCATAGCAAGGGCGCTGGCCATGGAACCGGCCCTGATGCTATTCGACGAGCCCACATCGGCCCTGGACCCGGAAATGGTTTCGGAAGTTCTCGGCGTGATGAAAGGGCTGGCCGAAAGCGGCATGAGCATGATTGTCGTTACCCATGAAATGGGCTTCGCCCGCGAGGTGTCGGACCGGGTCATCATGATGAGCGAGGGGCAGGTGCTGGTTGATCTGCCGCCGCAGGAATTTTTCAAGCCGGCCAATGACGCAAGACAATCGGCGTTTCTCTCAAAAGTACTTTGAGGCAAAACAGCATATGTTCACCCCTAAGGAAAATGTAAAATGATAGACAAGAATTTGATCGACAATATTCCCCAAGGCAGTGATTCAGCCTTTCCAAAACAGGAATTCGACGGCCGGATCGCGAAACTGCAGGCCATATTGAAAGATAAAAATATTGATTTATATCTCACCAGCGGCGCTGAAAATATTTTCTACCTTTCCGGCCAACAGACCCCTGGCTATTATGTCTTCCAGTGCCTGGCAATCCCGGTAGAGGGCACGCCGTTCCTGGTACTGCGCGAGCTTGAATCCTATAACGCCCGTTTTAATACTTATCTCGATCGTCTATATGGGTATGGTGACGGTTCCTCTCCCGCTGAAGCGCTGGCCATGGCAATTGAACAGGAAGGCTGGAAAGGCAAACGCATCGCGGTTGATCGCAACGCATGGTTTCTCACGGTGAATATTTTCGCCGAACTGTCCGCCCGCCTGGGGGACATGCAGGATGGCAGCGGTTATGCCGAATCGCTGCGCCGGGTTAAGAGTTCCCTCGAAATCCTGGCGCTTGAAGAAGCGGCGCGGGAAAATGACGCCGGTATGAGGGCCGGTATTGCGACAGCCAAAGCGGGTGTGGATGAAAACGCCATTGCCGGCGCCATCATGGGCGCAACCATTACCGCCGGTTCGGAATATATGGGAATGGAGCCCTTTGTCACCTCCGGTCCGCGCTCCGGGGTTCCCCATACGACCTGGCGCCGTCGCGTTATCCAAACCGGCGACGTAGTGGTATTGGAAACCGCCGGCTGCCACAACCGTTATCACGCCGCGCTTTTCCGTACCATTATGGTGGGCGATGTCCCCCGTAAAGCCCGTGATTGGTATGATATCACCCGGGACGCTCTCGCGGCCGCCATGGCGGCCATGAAACCGGGCAACCTTTGTTCCGATGTCCATGACGCGGCGCAGCGGGTGATCGACGCGGCCGGCGCCACCGCCGCCTATCGAAAACGGACCGGATACAGCATGGGTATTTCATTCGCACCCGACTGGGGTGAAGGTAATATTTTGCATCTCAATAAAGGTTACGATGTGGAATTGGTGGAAGGCATGGCCTTTCATATACCCATTACTCTGCGGGAATATGCTCAGTTTACCGTTGCCTGTAGCGAGACGGTCATCGTTACGCAAAACGGATGCCGCAGGTTAAGCCAAATCTCTCAAGATTTGATTAACGTCTAACTAAGAAAATCCGGTTTATGTAGAACCCGAACGCTGATATGGATTAATCCTGAAACAAACATAATATCAGCAGCCTATCGGTATACCGATGGTATTTATAATATCGCGAGCGTATAGGGCCAAATAAAATGTAGTCTGTCTATTTTTTATTTTGGCTCATTTTCGCCACCAGAGATTGTTTATCTATGATTGAACCTGATTTGGAACTGGCACAGACTTTATTCAATGAGCTGTATGCTATCGGCTATGACGGTATTGGCGTCACACGCGATACCTATGGCCCCGGGGAACAGCGCGCCCATGACCTTGTCAGGCTTTATGGCACGAAACTGGGTCTTGAAGCCCGGGTTGACGCCGCGCTTAATCTTTACCTTACCTTGCCCGGCCGGGATCGAGGCCTGCCCGCCGTATTGGCGGGTTCCCATCTGGATTCCGTGCCCCGCGGCGGCAATTATGACGGGGCGGCCGGGGTTATCGCCGGCCTGTCGGTGCTGGCGTCCTGGATAAAATCGGACCGGCGGCCAAAACGCGATGTTACCGTTATCAGCATTCGCGCGGAAGAGAGCGTCTGGTTCCCGGTATCCTATATCGGCAGCAAGTCCGCGTTGGGATTGCTGCCCCCCGACGCGCTGGACGCGGTGCGTTTTGACACCGGCAAGACCCTGGGCCAATACATGGAAGAGCAAGGGGGATCGCCTGAAAATATCGTGAATGGTACGCCCGCCATTTCCAACGCTACTGCTTGCGCTTTTATCGAACTGCATATTGAGCAAGGACCGGTGTTAATCGACAACCAAAATGCCATTGGTATTGTGACCGGGATATGCGGCAGCCTTAGATACCGCAGCGCAACCATTACCGGCCAATATGCGCATTCCGGCGCGACACCCAGGACACATCGCCATGACGCGGTGGTGGCTTTTGCTGAACTGGTCCATGAAATGCAAGAGAGATGGCAGGTTATGGAAGCGGAAGGGCATGAACTGACGCTCACATTCGGCCAGGTCAATACCGATTTAAAACAATCGGATTTTAGCAAGGTGGCGGGAAAAATTCTGTTTTGCATTGATATTCGGTCCCGCGATGTCGCTACGCTGGATCTGATGGATTATTACGTTCGGCTTGCCGTGGCGGAAATTTCCGCCAGGCTTGCGGTCCATTTTAATTTAGGGGAAAAAATCCGCAGCCAGCCGGCCATCATGGACCAGGCGTTACGCCGGGGATTAACGAACAGTGCCAAACACAGGGGCTTAAAATTCCATAACATGCCGAGCGGTGCGGGACACGATGCCGCCATGTTTGCCAATAAGGGCATTCCCACCGCCATGATTTTTATCCCCAATGCCGATGGCAGCCATAATCCAGATGAAAAGATGGAAATGAAAGATTTCGACAACGGCGCTCGGGTGCTATCCGATATTTTATGGGACATATCCAATCAATAGTCATTACCCGGAACAGATAATGAAACAGCCTATATGCTTGATCACCCATCCCATCCATAAAGATGGCATCGCGCGATTAACCGACGCCGGCGTCGAGGTACGATACGCCTATGATTGCGATGAAAAAGCGCGGGTAAAAGCGCTTTCATCCGCTAATGCGGTGCTTACCCGCGGGTCTATCAAAAGCGATGGCATCGATTGCGCAAAGAATCTCGTGGTCATAGCCAATCATGGTTCGGGTACCGACAAAATTGATGTCACGCATGCCCATGAAAAGGGTATTTTGGTGGTCTATACGCCGAACTGTAATACCCGCTCCGTCGCTGAACATACTTTGTTATTAATGCTGGCGCTGTCCCATAAGCTGCTTAGCGCCGATATGGCGGTACGCCGGGGGGATTGGGACTTTAGGCTTACCGGCATCACCCATTCTCTTTACGGCAAATCCCTGGCGATTATCGGTTTTGGCGATATCGGACGCCAGGTCTGCAATATGGCAATTCATGGCTTCGGGATGCGGGTTTCGGTCTGGTCGCCCCATGCCGCCGCGGCCGAGATCATTGCCGCCGGCGCCGTCCCGATCGGCAGTCTGGCCGAACTGCTTGAAAACGCCGATGTCATCAGCCTGCATCGGCCGTTGCGCCCGGACACGTTCCACACCATTGACAGCGCCGCCCTGCGGCTGATGAAGCCCACCGCGTTGCTCATTAATACTTCCCGCGGCGGGTTGATAGATGAAGATGCTCTATATCAGGCACTGCGAGAGAATCGGATTGCCGCCGCCGGTCTGGACGTTTTTGAAACGGAGCCCCTACCGCCCCGCTCGCGGCTGGCCGCACTGCCTAATACCATACTCACGCCGCATATCGCCGGCTCGACCCAGGATGCGTTACAAAAGACCGCTATTAGCTGCGCGGAACAAATAATAGCTGTTTTCAGAAATATTAAGCCGGCCCATCTATTAGAAAATGATTTATGGCCGTTGCGACGAAAAATCAATTATAAATTTTTACTCAAGGAATAAAGACGGCAGACAAAGACAAAGGTCTTTTTATTCTGCTGTCCGGTCATGGTCTGGACTTCGATGTCCATGGTGTAAGGAGAGAAAATGTATCCCTTAGTCAAAGTGGTGCTCAGTATAGACGGTGATCCGGATCCTGTGCTCACCCCCGATCCCGATACCCTTGTATTTCGCAAATATCATAAAATGCATTCCCTGGTGAATGAGTATTGTGATGGCAAGGCCGCAATGACGATTCACAGTAGTCCGGTATTTCGCCAGCGATTTATCAGTGACGAGTACATGCTGTTCTGGCAAGAATGGGTAACCTCGGGTAAAGACCTGGCCCTGCATATTGAAGATGATTTATATCGTTTACCCTCTTCTGAACTTTTGCAGCCAAGTATTTTCGACCATCCGGAAACAATCTTCGGCGTCATTGATACCACACTCGAGAGACTCAAGGCGGGGAAGATCGATTGCAAATGCTTTCGCGGCGGATCAAACGGACACGCCCCGGCGCTGGCGAATTTTTTGGCCAGTCGTGGCGTTATCGCCGATCTGAGCTGTGCTCCGGAACTTTATTGGCAAGAACGCGGTGTTAACTGGCTGGGCGCGCCCGCAAGCGCCTATTTTGCCCTGGACCATGACCTGTCGGCCGGGGGCGGCGACAGCCAAAAGCATTTGCTGATGATCCCCTTGGGCTGGGATGGTAATTCCCCTCAAGACCGGCGGCGCCCCACGGTGAATTTCCTGGCCAATGAAACCAGTGAACTGGCGCATTTAAAACGGGTCTGGGACGCTATTGTCCGAAGGGCCATGGACCTGGGTCAAACACAGGTGGTTTCTTTCCTTTGTCATACCTATTCAGTCGAAAACAATCAGCTGAATAACCAGCTCAAGACAATACTGTCCTATGTTCATCACCATGGCGGCCAATTTGTTTCCATAACCGAGGCCATGGACGAAGCGAGACAACACTATCCCGGGGGGCAAGGTGAGCATTTACAATAATAAACCAAGGCAGTACCACCACATTGATGTCGCGGTTCTCACCAGATTTATCACAGACATATTTATCGCGAATGGTTGCAGTGAATATAATGCCGACATCATGGCAAATGTGTGTATTGAGGCTGATCTAGGCGGACACGCTATACAAGGCATCGACCATATTTATTCCATCCTGCGTGATTTGGCCAACGGCGTCTTGCTGGGCGATGCCGCGCCGCGAATTATATCTGAAACCGGTGCAACACTACTAATCGATGGAGGGGGATGCCCCGGTTATGTGGGCGGGGTATTCGCAACGGAACACCTGATACAAAAAGCCCGCGGTATGGGCACCGCCTCAGCCGCCCTGCAGGATACGGGGGATCTTTTTATGTTGGGATATTATGCCCGGCAGTTTGCCAGCGCCGGCCTTATCGGTTTGGTCTTTACCAATACCTGGCCTCCACGCGTACACCCCACCGGCGGTATCGACCCGATTCTGGGCACCAACCCCTTGGCCATCGGCATCCCTACCGGAGGCATTCCGGTGGTGTTCGACTCGGCTACCAGCACTTCCGCCATCGGACATGTCAGGCTTGCGGATTACCATGGCGAAGATATTGCGCCGGGCATCGCCATCGATGCCGATGGCGCGCCGACAACGGATCCTCGTCAGGCGCTGCAAGGCGCGCTGACCCCGATGGCCGGTCATAAAGGATTTGGGCTGGGATTATGCATCGCCCTGCTTTCCGGGGCGATGGCGGGCGGCGAGCTGGGTTCCCGGCTGGATATCGTGGCCCGGTCCAAAGATCGGAGCCTGGGTAAACGGAGCCATCTGTTTATCGCTATTGATCCCGCCGCTTTTGGTGATGCCAATCAGGCCCTAGGCCGCGCGGATGCCTATCTGGCGGAAATAAAAGCGGGCAGAAAGATGTCAGGCGTTGACGAGATATTGATTCCCGGTGAACGCTTGTGGAAGGCCCGTACAGACAATCTCAGGCAGGGGGTGCCGATCCTGGCGGAAGTCTGGCACAGGATTTGCCGGTTTGCCAAAGATGCGGACGTGGAAATTCCTTCGGTGACAGGTGAACAATTATGAGCCAGCGTGATATGAAAGCAACGGATATGCAGAACAGGATTGATGCTATTACTCATGCAATCAATCCCCATAGATTATGGGATTCCATTATGGAAATGGCTAAATATGGTGCTACCGCCAACGGCGGGGTAAACCGGCTCGCGCTGACTGAAACCGACAATAATGTCCGCCTCATACTGCTGGAATGGATCAATCGCCCGAATTACCAATTTTTTGTGGATGCCATCGGCAACCTGTTTATCCGCCGCGACGGCGCTTGCCCCTCCTCGGCTCCGGTAATGACCGGCTCGCACCTGGACACCCAGCCCTCCGGAGGGAAGTTTGACGGTATTTACGGCGTGCTGGCCGGGCTGGAGGTATTTCGCACTCTTGATGACCTCGAGATGGTCACCTCCAGTCCGCTTGAATTGGCGGTCTGGGCTAATGAAGAGGGGTGTCGTTTTGTTCCAGGGTGCATGGGCTCGGCCTGCTTTGCCAAGCCTGAAGACCTGATGCACTGGTTGGCCATCACGGACAGTGAAAACATTTCCGTCGGGCAGGCGGTGGCATGTTTTCACCGGACAATGGCCGGGATATCCCATCGTCCGCTGGGTATCCCCGTACAAGCCTACGTTGAGGCCCATATCGAGCAAGGCCCCATCCTGGAAAACACCGCGGCAACGATAGGGATCGTAAGCGGTATTCAAGGATGCAGGGATTTTCAGGTTATTATCACCGGCATGGAGGCCCATGCCGGTACCACGCCGGCATCATCCAGACATGACGCCATGAAGACAGCGGTTCAGCTTTTGCACGATCTTTATACCGATGAAGCGTTGGCCAGCGATGAGTGTCGTTTTACCATCGGGGCCTTCCAGGTTTATCCCAACAGCAGTTCTGTCGTGCCGGGCCGCGTCGTCTTCAACATCGATTTACGCCACCCCTTGCAATCGTCATTAACGGTATTGGGAAATAAAATCATCGAATTATGCGATAAGCACTCGCACACCGGCCGATGCCGCATACAGGCTAAAGAACTGAGATGGCGAAGACCCATTGAGTTAGGGAAAAATATACCCGATTTGATTCAAAACGCCGCCGACCGTCTTACGCTTCCCAGCAGGGTATTACCCTCGGGAGCCAGCCATGATGCCGTTAACCTGTATCAATGCTGCCCAACGGGAATGATCTTTGTACCTTGCGAAGGAGGCATCAGCCATAATGAAAAGGAAAACGCCGCGTTCGGCGATCTGCACGCGGGGGCACAGGTTTTGGCGGAGGTGTTATATCGCCTTGCCGAAAATAGCCGGGAATCGATGCTGTAGGGCCTTCGGAACAGGTGGCGAATGTTGCCTGGCTTGATGCGCGGTTAAAGCGGTATATTCATAAAGGACCTTGGGCGGTGCGACGGTTGGCGTGCGCCCGTTAACGGCGACAGTTTTACCAGAGATGCCGTTCACCGTCATCCTTAACGACCAATAAGCATCAATGCAGGGAAACACCATGACCGATTGCACCGATAGCGGGCAAAAGAATAAAATTATTTATGCCATTGATGAAATGGCGGCGCAATTTAAGCGGTTGGCTTTGCAGATCCATGGTAACCCTGAACTCAGCTTTGCCGAAACCCAGTCCGCCGCAGCCCTGATAGCGCCGCTGGCTAGCGCGGGTTTTGTTATTGAGCAACCCCTCGGCGGCCTGCCGACCGCCTTTCGCGCCACCTTTGACAGCGGTAAACCCGGCCCCACGGTGGCGCTGCTGGCGGAATACGACGCGCTGCCGGAATTGGGACATGCCTGCGGCCATAATCTTATCGGCACCGCCTCCGTGGCCGCCGCGCTGGCATTAAAGGCCGCCTGCCCTGAATTGAGCGGGCGCCTGCTGGTGATCGGCACCCCGGCCGAAGAAGAAGGCGGCGGCAAGATTATTCTTGCCGATCTAGGCATATTCGACGACGTGGATGCGGTGATGATGGTCCATCCGCGCGAGAAAAACATGGTGTTGCGCGGCGGACTGGCCTGCGTGGATGCGGTGTTCAAGTTTTACGGCAAGGCGGCGCATGCCTCGTCGGCGCCGCAGAAAGGCGTCAGCGCGCTGGATGCGGTGATCCATACCTTTGTCGGCATCAACGCCCTGCGTCAGTTCTTTACCGACGATGTGCGGGTGCACGGCATTATTACCGACGGCGGCAGCGCCACCAATATCGTGCCGGCCTATGCCGAGGCTAAGTTCCTGATGCGCGCGGCGACGGTTAACGGCCTGCGGCTGGTGCGGGAGAAGGTATTTGCCGCGGCACAAGGCGCCGCGGCGATAAGCGGCGCCAGATTGGAGATCGAGCAAGGCCTGACCTACGCGGAGCGTAATAATAACCTGGCGCTGGCCGCCGTTTTTCAACGCAACTTTGAGCTGCTGGGCATTGAGGTTTCCGATCCGCCGGCGGCCGGCGGCATCGGTTCGTCCGATATTGGTAACGTCAGCCAGATTACCGCGGCCATCCATCCTTATATTCGCATTGGCGATGTTTTCCCCCATACCCCGGAATTTGCCCAGGCGGCGGCGTCGCCCGCCGGCCTGGACGGCATGCTGCAGGCCGCCAAGGCGCTGGCGATGACCGCCTATGACCTGAGTCAGGATCGCTTGCTCTTGCAGGCGGTAAAGGAGGAGTTTTCACGCTGGAAGCTCGCCAACCAAGCCGGGCAGGAAATATAAAAATGAAATGGATCTAGACACAGCCGCTATTGGGTATGAACATGGGCGCAGCTATAGCACAGGCACAGGGATAAACGGCGCGGTTTACCCGCACGGAGGATCCGCAAAGATCACATCGCGCAAGCCATCCCTGTTCCCTTTTTAATGTTGACCACCCAGTTCCATTGCCTGCGGGATCGGGCGCTGGAACTGCTGAAGTTCAGTACACAAATGCTACGTACGGCATTGCTGAGGAATTAACGATAAGCCGCAAGATAGTTTTCTAAACTTATTAAATACTATTTAGTTTGATCACTATATTCTCCAATGCTTATTGATAGACTTCTGATATACGCTTTCAAGAAGCCATCCAAACAAAAATACTATAGGAATAGCAATCAAAAATATTATTATCGAACGCTCTAAAACGAATTTATGGATTACATTGAGTATAGGTACATGCATGATATAAATACCATAAGAAATTGGCGCAATATAAGAAAACCCCATAAACCATTTTGGAATTTTAATCTTTTTACTCTGCCAGAATATTGCAATTATAACGAATAACACAGTGACTGCATAATGTCGAAATTGCAGAACTGGATCTATACCTAGTTGAAGGTGAATACCGGCTCGGTGGAACATAAATATGGGAATCAGTTGCAACATTACAAGGATAAGAAGCGCCCCGAGTAGTATTCTTTGGTTTAAAAATGTCAAGTTACCGCTAAGCTTGAACTCTCGACTTAGTTCTACGCCAGCCCACCAAATGATGAAATAGGAAAAAAATAAGGCAACTGGATTTGGTACGAGCTGATATAGTAGCCAACCAAAGAAGGAAATTAAAAAAACCACGAAAAGATGCAATTTTCCTCGTGCCGGGAGCAGCATTATCGGGATAAATAGTAGATAAAAACACCACTCATACGAAAGAGACCAAAGAGGTGAGTTGGATTGGTAAGTATCGAACCAAACGCCGCGCTTGAGTGCGGACACATCCTGCAGCATCAAAATATTACCGACTAACTGCGATGGATAAACTGACGCCCATCCCTTGTGAATTAGACATGCCGCTATATAGCTCAGAATCAATGCCATAAGAAATATTGGATATATTCGCCGAAATCTCAGTTTAAAATATTTTTTTGCCTCGAATGAGCCATTTTTCAGAGAATAATCAATTACAAAACCAGAAAGTAAAAAAAAGAGGATCACTACTTCCTGTCCAAAATATAATAACATCCCTAAGTAGTTGTTGGGAGCGATATGTGCATGGTGAATAAATACATATAATGCTGCAAATCCTCGAACAGCCTCTAATACGGCAAGTTTTGACTTCTCTGCAGCGTTTTTTATGCCCATACGATACCTTACATGTAAAGTTTTGTAAGGAGCCAAAATAGATCACTTTTTACACTCGCGCAATACATTTTATCACTTATTCTAATAATTAGTAATAATATAGTATTTTGAAGTCATACTTCTTGGGTCCGACTCTCGCGCTCGCGTAGTCAACCCCCAGCTTTACGGACATGAAAAAGCCCTCTGTTTGCACAGAGGGCTTCGTCACTATTGGATGCCTGGCAGTTCCCTACTCTCGCATGGGGAGACCCCACACTACCATCGGCGCTACGGCGTTTCACTACTGAGTTCGGC
>NZ_DASWOM010000023.1:0-25954 GCF_036398755.1 Acerihabitans sp.
GTTTATTTGTTACTATTGAGGTGTACTATTTTTACCCGAGTAGCCAACTTCTGCCGTAAGGTGCTGAACCGGGAAACCGTGGTGGCGGCACCAGAGGATAGACGCCCTTTGACGATTATCCCGCGCGACCAGCACACCATCTCCCGTAAAGAGATCAGTGAAAATGCACTGAAAGTGCTTTACCGCTTGAATAAAGCGGGATACGAGGCCTATCTGGTCGGCGGCGGCGTGCGCGACCTGCTGTTGGGTAGAAAACCCAAGGATTTTGACATCACCACCGATGCCACTCCCGAGCAGATGCGCAAGTTATTTCGCAACTGCCGTCTCGTTGGCCGGCGTTTTCGCCTGGCCCATGTGATGTTCGGGCCGGAAATCATCGAAGTGGCGACCTTTCGCGGCCATCACCTGACCCACGTGCCCGACGAGACCGATGCCGGCACGGCGGTGCAGGCCCCGGCCGCCGCGCTGCAGGGGCAAAACGGCATGCTGCTGCGCGATAATATCTTCGGGTCCATCGAGGAAGACGCCCAGCGCCGCGATTTTACCATCAACAGCCTCTATTACAGCGTGGCCGACTTTACCCTTCGCGACTATACCGGCGGCCTGCGCGACTTGCAGCAAGGCGTGGTGCGCCTGATTGGCGACCCGGAAACCCGCTACCGCGAGGATCCGGTGCGCATGCTGCGGGCGGTGCGTTTTGCCGCCAAGCTGAACATGCAGGTCGAGGCGGCCACAGCCGAACCCATACCGCGCCTGGCGTCGCTGCTGCGCGATATTCCCGCCGCCCGGCTGTTCGAGGAATCGCTTAAACTGCTACAGGCCGGCTACGGCGAACCGACCTACCGCCTGCTGTGTGAATACCAGCTGTTCCAGCCGATGTTTCCGCTCATCAGCCGCAACTTTACCGAGCAGGGCGACAGTTTTATGGAAAAGATGGTCACCCAGGTGCTGAAAAACACCGACCATCGCATCCAGAACGACATGCGCGTGAACCCGGCGTTTCTGTTCTCCGCCATGCTGTGGTATCCCATGCTTGAACACGCGCAGAAGCTGACGCAGGAAGGCGGCCTGGCCTATTTTGACGCGTTTTCGCTGGCCCTGAACGATATCCTTGACGAACAGTGCCGGTCGCTGGCTATTCCCAAGCGCCTGACCACGCTGATGCGCGATATCTGGCAATTGCAGCTGCGGCTGTCGCGCCGCCAGGGCAAACGCGCCTTCAAGCTGATGGAGCATCCAAAATTCCGCGCGGCCTTCGATCTGCTGGCGCTGCGCGCCGAGGTCGAGAACAGCGCCGAACTGCAGCGCCTGACCCAATGGTGGCGTGAATTCCAGGAAGCCGCGCCGCCGCGGCAGAAATCCCTGCTGACCACCCTTGACGACGACGCCACCGCTCGTCCGCGTCCGCGCCGCCCGCGCCGTCGCGCGCCGCATCGCGATCCGGCGTAACCATGGCACGCGCGGCGCCGCCCTCCGGCGTGACGATGATGCGCGTCTGGCTGGCTATCGGCAGCAACCTGGCGGACCCGCTCGACCAGGTTAACGCCGCGCTGGAAGCCCTTGCCCAACTGCCGCGGACCCGCTTGACCGCCTGCTCCTCATTTTATCGCAGCCGGCCGCTGGGGCCCCAGGACCAGCCTGATTATCTCAACGCCGTCGCCGCGATTGACACGTCGCTCGCCCCGGAACGCCTGCTCGACCATACCCAACACATCGAACGCCAACAGGGACGGGTGCGCAAAGCCGACCGCTGGGGACCGCGCACGCTCGATCTGGATATCCTGCTGTTCGGCGAGCTGCGGCTTCACACCGATCGGCTGACGGTGCCGCATTATGATATGCATCGCCGCGAATTTGTACTCTATCCCCTGGCGGAGCTGGCGCCCGACCTGATATTGCCCGACGGCGGAGCGCTGGCGGATTTGCTGGCCGGGGTCGCGCGCAACGGCCTGGATTATTGGGACGACGGGCACCGGGCTCAACGCTGGTAAATCCGCGGCCTCACCGCGTTTAACCTCCCCGTGCCGCACGTTTTGCGCACACAACGCTATCTCCCGTCAACGCCTTCCATTAGAATAACGCGCCATTCCTTTTCAATTATGCGTTACCGGCCTGACCGAGGTTATGATGAAACCGACCACCATTTCGCAACTGCGCGCCTGGAAGCAACAGCAACGCAAGTTCGCCACCCTGACCGCCTATGACGCCAGTTTTGCCCGCCTGTTTGAACAAGAAGGCATCCAGGCCATGCTGGTGGGGGACTCGCTGGGCATGACCATGCAGGGCCATGTCTCGACCCTGCCGGTGACGGTGGAAGAGATTGCCTACCATACCCGGTGCGTGCGCCGTGGCGCGCCGCTGTGCCTGCTGCTGGCGGATCTGCCGTTCATGTCCTATGCCACCGCGGCGCAGGCTTTCGACAGCGCCGCGGCGCTGATGCGCGCCGGCGCCAATATGGTTAAACTCGAAGGCGGCAGCTGGCTGGCCGACACCGTGCGCGGCTTGACCGAACGCGCGGTGCCGGTGTGCGGGCATCTGGGGCTGACGCCGCAATCGGTGAATATCTTCGGCGGTTATAAAGTGCAGGGCCGCGACGGCGATAGCGCCGAGCGGTTATTACAGGACGCGCTGGCGCTCGAGCGGGCCGGCGCCCAGCTGCTGGTACTGGAGTGCGTGCCGGTGGCGCTGGCGCGGCGGGTGACCGAGGCGCTGGCCATACCGGTTATCGGTATCGGCGCGGGCAACGTCACCGACGGACAAATTTTGGTGATGCAGGACGCACTGGGCATAACCGGACAGGGCACGCCGAAATTCGTTAAAAATTTCCTGGCCCAGGCGGGGGATATCCGTCCGGCCGTGCGTTTATATATCGAAGAAGTCGAGCAGGGAATATTCCCCGGTCCGGAACACAGTTTTCAATAATGACAGGAGATAGACGTGTTGATTATCGAAACCCCGCCGAAATTGCGTCAGGCCGTAAAGCAATGGCGGCAGGAAGGTAAGCGTATTGCGTTGGTGCCGACCATGGGGAACCTGCACGACGGGCATCTCACCCTGGTGGATGAAGCCCGCGCCCGCGCCGACATTGTTATCGTCAGTATTTTCGTCAATCCGATGCAATTCGATCGCCCCGAGGATTTAACCGCATACCCGCGCACGCTACAGGAAGACTGCGAAAAACTGACCCGGCGCGGCGTGGATACGGTGTTTGCGCCGGCGGCGGCGGTGATTTATCCTGACGGACTGGCGAGCCAGACCTTTGTCGATGTGCCGCGTTTTTCCGCTATCCTGGAAGGCGCCGTCCGGCCGGGCCATTTCCGCGGCGTGGCCACCATCGTCAGCAAGCTGTTTAACCTGGTGCAGCCGGATATCGCCTGTTTCGGCCAGAAGGATTATCAGCAACTGGCGCTGATTCGCCAGATGGTGAGGGATATGGGTTATGACATCGACATTGTCGGGGTGCCCACGGTACGCGCCGCCGACGGCCTGGCGCTAAGCTCGCGCAACGGTTATCTTACCGTCGGGGAGCGCCAGATAGCGCCTCAGCTGCATAAGGTGCTGGAACAGCTTATCGGGCAAATGATAAGCGGCGAACGCCAGACCGATACCCTGCTGCAACAGGCGGCGGAACGGCTGCGCCAGGCCGGCCTGCAGCCCGATGCCCTGGATATCCGCGATGCCGATACCCTGCAACCGCTTACCGTGGACAGCGCGCGCGCGGTGGTGCTGTTTTCCGCCTGGCTGGGCAAGGCGCGTTTGATTGATAATGCGCAGGTGGATTTAACCCTGTAACGACAGCGTCAAGGACTGTGGACAGCCAAGGGGCGGTAGTCAATACTGACGTCGGTGGTCCACAGGATATTTTGCGTTTTAACTCCCCCCGGGGGAAGCACAAAGGTTTAACGTTATGCAACGCACCATGCTAAGAGGTAAGCTGCACCGGGTCCATGTAACCCAGGCGGATTTGCATTATGAAGGCTCCTGCGCCATCGATCAGGACTTTCTCGAGGCGGCGGGGATCCTGGAATATGAGGCTATCGATATCTATAACGTCGACAACGGCCAGCGTTTTTCCACCTATGCCATCGCCGCCGAGCGCGGTTCGCGCATCATTTCCGTCAACGGCGCGGCCGCACGGTGCGCCTGCGTCGGCGATTTGCTGATCATCTGCGCCTACGTGCAGATGCCGGACGAAGAGGCGCGCAGCCATCGGCCGCTGGTGGCCTATTTCGACGACCAGAACCAATTGAAACGCACCGCCAGGGCGGTACCGGTTCAGGTGGCCTGAGGCCGCCCGGCGGCGCATCCCCACGCCTGGATGCGCCGCCGGCCCTCGCCTAGGTCCGCAACCCGCTGCCGCGCTCGATCAAATACCAGCACCAGCCATAAAACACCAGTATAAACACCACCAGCACCGACAGCGTAAACACCAGCGGTACATCGCTAATGCCCAGAAAGCCGAAACGAAAGCCGCTTATCATGTACACGACGGGGTTGAGCTTGGAAATTGCCTGCCATATGGGCGGCAGCAGCGTCAGGGAATAAAACACCCCGCCCAGATAGGTCAGCGGCGTCAGGACAAAGGTCGGGATCAGGCTGATGTCGTCGAAACTCTTGGCGAACACCGCGTTCAGCAGGCCGGCCAGGGAAAACAGCACCGCCGTTAATACCAGCGTTACCGCCACCACCCACCACGAATGCACATGGAAGGGCACGAAAAACAGCGATATGGCGGTAACCAGGATGCCGACGCAAATGCCGCGCGCCACGCCGCCGCCGACGTACCCGGCGATAATGATATGCGTGGGCACCGGCGCCACCAGCAGTTCCTCGATATTGCGCTGGAACTTGGCGCTGAAGAACGAGGAGGCGACATTGGTATAGGCATTGGTAATCACCGCCATCATAATCAGGCCCGGCACGATAAACTGCATATATGAAAAGCCGTGCATTTCGCCGATGCGCGATCCGATGAGATTGCCGAAGATAATAAAATACAGCGCCATGGTGATGACCGGCGGCACCAGCGTCTGGATCCAGATACGTCCGAAACGGTTTATTTCTTTACGCCAGATACTCTTTAAGGCTATCCAATAAAGATGCATCATCATTTGGCCCTCCTGCTGGCCCGGTCGTCTTTTACCAGCGTGACAAACAGCTCTTCCAGCCGGTTGGCCTTATTTCGCATGCTCAATACCTGCACGCCCTGTGTGCTGAGCTGGCCGAACAAACTGTTCAGCCCTTGTTCGCGCATCACTTCCACTTCCAGGGTGCTGGTATCCAGCAGCTGATGGCGATAGCCCTGTAACTGGGGCAGCGGGCTTTTGGCCGCCAGATCGAGAATAAAGGTTTCCGATTTAAGCTTGGACAGCAGCAGCCGCATCGAGGTATTTTCCACCAGTTCGCCGCTCTGGATAATGCCGATATTGCGGCACAGCATTTCCGCCTCTTCCAGATAATGCGTGGTCAGGATGATGGTGGTCCCGCTGCTGTTCAAATCGCGCAGGAAACCCCACATCGAACGCCTGAGTTCGATATCCACGCCGGCGGTGGGTTCATCGAGGATCAAAAGCTTGGGCTCATGCATCAGGGCGCGGGCGATCATCAGGCGGCGTTTCATCCCGCCGGATAGCATACGCGCGCGCTCATCGCGCTTGGTCCATAAATCCAGCTGGTTGAGGTATTGTTCGGCGCGCCGTTCCGCCACTTTGCGTTCCACGCCGTAATAACCGGCCTGGTGCACCACAATCTGCCAAACGGTTTCAAACGGATTGAAATTGAACTCCTGCGGCACCAGGCCCAGCTGGCGTTTGGCGTTAACGATATCTTTATCAATGTCGTAGCCGAATACGCGCGCCTTGCCGGAGGTTTTATTGACCAGCGCGCTGATGATGCCGATGGTGGTGGATTTTCCCGCGCCATTGGGACCGAGCAACGCATAAAAGTCCCCCGCTTCCACATTAAGGTCAATCCCTTTTAGCGCCTGTACGCCTCCTGCGTAGGTCTTGGTCAACTTCTCCAACTCCAATGCATATGTCATAGATAACGACTTACCTTATTCTCAATGGATGTGACGAACTGATTTAAAAAAAAGCCAGGTTGACCTATATTAACCCATCGCATTACGTCGTTACGGGCTAAAAACCACAATGAAGGACATTACGGACCTCATCAGCAACAACCAAACCTGGTCTAAGCATCTTAAGGAAGAAGATCCGGGTTTCTTTGAACATCTGGCGCTGGCGCAAAAGCCGCGCTTCCTGTGGATAGGCTGTTCCGACAGCCGGGTGCCGGCCGAAAAGCTGACCGGGCTGGAGGCGGGCGAGCTGTTTGTGCACCGCAATGTGGCCAACCTGGTTATCCATACCGACCTCAACTGCCTGTCGGTGGTGCAGTACGCCGTGGACGTCCTGGAAGTCGAGCATATTATCATCTGCGGCCATTACGGCTGCGGCGGCGTCCAAGCCGCCATCGACAATCCGGAGCTGGGCCTGATCGACAACTGGCTGCTGCACATCCGCGATTTGTGGTACAAGCATAGCTCACTGCTCGGGGAGCTTCATCCCGAGGAGCGCCTTAACACCTTATGTGAAATCAACGTCATCGAGCAGGTCTACAACCTGGGCCATTCCACCATCATGCGCTCGGCCTGGAAACGCGGCCAGAAGGTCCAGCTGCACGGCTGGGTATACAGCATCCATGACGGCCTGCTGCGCAACCTGGATGTCTCCGCCACCAGCCGGGAGACGCTGGAACAGCGCTACCGCCAGGGCATCGCCACTTTGCTGCAACAGCACGATAAATAGACGGGTAGCCAGGCATCAATCCAGCGGGCAGTCAATCCTGCCGCACCACCTTACCGACAAAAGGCAGGTGGCGATAACGCTGCGCATAATCGATGCCGTATCCCACCACGAATTCGTCGGCAATGGCGAAACCCACCCACTCCACCGGCACCGGCACCTCGCGGCGATCCGGCTTATCGAGCAGGGTGCAGATCGCCAGGGATTTCGGCTGACGCAGCTGCAGGATCTCCCGCACCTTACTCAGCGTGTTACCGGAATCGATAATATCCTCGACGATCAGCACATCCTTGCCGCGAATATCCTCATCAAGATCCTTTAAAATTTTCACGTCGCGCGTGCTGCTCATGCCGCTGCCATAGCTGGAGGCGGTCATGAAATCCACCTCATGCGGCACCGTCACGGCGCGGCAAAGATCGGCCATAAACATAAAAGACCCGCGCAACAGGCCCACCAGGACCATTTCACTGCCGCTGTCGCGGTAATGCAGGCTGATATCATGCCCAAGCTGCGCGACCCGGATAGCGATTTCCTCGGCGGAAATCATGACGTCCACAGTATGTTTCATAACGAGATCACATTACAGAAAGGAGAAAAGAGGCGAATTTTAGCATAACCATTACGCGCATGCGATGCGCCGGCATAGGGTTGTCCCTCGCCGCGTCACGCGTTATTTTTCAGGCGCGCCGCCAAAAATGCGGCGCAAGAATAAAACTTAGGGCTAAAATCATTAAATATGAT
Source organism: Acerihabitans sp. (assembly GCF_036398755.1). NCBI lineage: Bacteria > Pseudomonadati > Pseudomonadota > Gammaproteobacteria > Enterobacterales > Pectobacteriaceae > Acerihabitans > Acerihabitans sp. Next base: position 7,545 of record NZ_DASWOM010000023.1, read on the forward strand.
AACTTCAACCTATAACGATTGATTCAGGTTTTCATATGAAACACACCCTATTGGTGACGCTATTGCTCGGGCTGCTGGGTTTTTCAACCGCGTCGCAAGCCTTATCCGAACCCGAAGCCGAAGATATGGCTGATTTAACCGCCGTGTTTGTTTATCTGAAAAACAACTGCGGCTACACCGACATGCCCAATGAACAAATCCGGCGCGCCATCCTGATTTTTGCCCAGCAAAACCGTTGGGACCTCAGCAACTATGCCAGTTACGACATGCGCGCCCTGGGAGAGGACAGCTATCGCGATCTGAGCGGCATCGCCATCCCCACCCCGAAGAAATGCGAAAGCCTGGCGACAAATTCCCTGAGTTTGCTCGCCTACGCAAAATAATAAGTACAAAATCCTGTTTGTGTGAAAATCATCCGTGCATGCCGGGGCGGAGTTAGCTATTATGTTGCGCCGTTTTCTCATGGCGGTTTACGCCGAGGGCTAGCCCAACATGTCATATCCCAACATGCCGCAACACGACATCTGGTATGAAACGCTGCATGATAATTTCGGCCAGTATTTTCACGTGGACCGGGTTCTGTATCGGGAAAAAACCGCGCATCAGGACTTGGTGATTTTTGAAAACGCCGCATTCGGCCGCGTTATGGCGCTGGACGGCGTGGTGCAAACCACGGAACGTGATGAATTCATCTATCATGAAATGATGGCCCACGTGCCGATTATCGCTCACGGGCAGGCCCGCAAGGTGCTGATTATCGGCGGCGGCGACGGCGGCATGCTGCGCGAAGTCAGCCGGCATCGCGATATAGAAAGCATTACCATGGTGGAAATCGACGCCGGGGTCATTACCTTCTGCCGGCAATATCTGCCGGGGCACAGCGCCGGTTCGTTCGACGATCCGCGTTTTCATCTGATTATCGACGACGGCGTCAATTTTGTCGGCGCCACCAACGATACCTTTGATGTCATCATATCCGATTGCACCGATCCCATCGGCCCGGGCTCGAGCCTGTTCACATCTGATTTTTACCAGGGCTGCGCGCGTTGTCTGACTCCAGGCGGCATTTTTGTCGCCCAAAACGGCGTATGTTTTTTACAGCAGGACGAGGCGGTACACAGCCATCGCAAACTCAGCCATTACTTTAGCGATGTCGGCTTCTACCAGGCGGCGATACCGACCTACTACGGCGGCCTGATGACCTTCGCCTGGGCCAGCCAGGACCCGTCGCTGCGCCAGCTCGACCCCGCCACGCTGCGGGCGCGCTTCAGGGCTGCGCAATTGGAATGTCGCTACTATAATTCAGCTATTCATACCGGCAGTTTTGCCCTGCCGCAGTATTTACTGAATGCCCTGTCAGCACCACGTTAAGACGACATCCATAAGGGGGTGAACTCAATTGCAGAAGTTAAAACTACACGGCTTCAATAATTTGACCAAGAGTCTGGGTTTTTGTATTTACGATATTTGCTATGCCAAAACGGCGGACGACCGTGATGGCTATATCGCTTACATCGACGAACAGTATAATGCCAATCGCCTGACTGAGATCCTGAGCGATACCTGTGCGATGATCGGCGCCAATATCCTGCACATAGCCCGGCAGGATTACGAACCCCAGGGCGCAAGCGTAACCATCCTGGTCAGCGAAGACCCCATCGATCCCCTCAGCATCGATAAATCGGAGCATCCCGGGCCATTGCCGGAATCCGTGGTCGCGCACCTGGACAAGAGCCATATCTGCGTGCATACCTATCCGGAAAGCCATCCGGAAGGCGGCCTTTGTACCTTCCGCGCCGATATTGAAGTCTCCACCTGCGGGGTGATTTCGCCGCTGAAAGCGCTGAACTATCTGATTCACCAGTTGGAGTCGGATATCGTCACCATGGACTATCGGGTCAGGGGCTTTACCCGCGACATCAACGGCATCAAACACTATATTGATCATGAAATCAATTCAATACAGAACTTTTTATCGAAAGATATGAAGGCGCAGTATCACATGATGGACGTCAATATTTATCAGGAAAATATTTTTCATACCAAGATGATGCTAAAGGATTTTGACCTGAAACATTATCTGTTCAACGCCCGGCCGGAAGATCTAAGCCCCCGTGAGCACAAGGAGATCACCGACCTGCTGTATAAAGAAATGCGGGAAATCTATTACGGACGCAACCTGCCGGTACTATAACGCCTTTAGCCGTAGCTGTTCCGCAAGTATATCTATAGCCTCCCGGTGATTGTACCTTCTGGCCAAATCCAGGGCGGTCTGGCCTTTTCCATCGGCCCTGGTGATATCGGCGCCGTGCTTGATCAGCAAGCGGACGTTAGCGCCACCTCCCTTCATGGACGCTATCATCAACGCCGTCAAACCATCGCAGTTGGCGACATTGACGCCAACATGACGCGCCAGCAATAACCTGACAATGTCACTGTCGCAAAAAAGCGCCGCATACATCAGGCTGGTCTGCCCGAAGTGATCCTTAAGCAAAGGATTGGCCCGGTGGTTCAATAGCATTTGGATGATTTGGGAATCGCCGCGCAACAATACGAACATGAGCGCCGTGCCGCCATAGATGTCGGCGGCATTGACATCACAAGGCCGGCTCAACAAAATGCTGAATGTTCGGACGCCGCCAAGATAGGAAGCATACATCAGCGCCGTACGGTTTAAACAATCCTTACAGGTGACGTCGGCCTGATAATCCACCAGCATCTGGATAATCGTCTCACGGGGCGGGTTAACGGCCACCATCAAAGGCGTGATGCCGAAATTATCTTTGGCATTGACATCGGCACCCTTGCCAAGCAATATTTTCACCATTATTTCATCGCCATTTCTTACCGCATACATAAGCGGCGTCAACCCGTTGCCGTCAGCGCAGTCGGCAGAGATATTCCTTTCAAGCATATGCATAACCATATTCTGCCTGCCGTAAATGGTTCCATATATCATGGCATTGCGGCCCAGAGTATCTCTTTGCGCTGGATCGGCGCCCCGCTCCAGTAGTATATAAAACAGAGGCTCGGCATTATATTGGATAGCCATCATCAACGCGGTAAGATGCATGAAATTAACGGCATGGATATCGGCATTGAATTCCAGCAGCTTACACAGCATCTTTTTATTTTTCGCCATGACGGCGAACATGATGGCCGTATTATTGTTTTGGGTGCTGGCGTTTACATCGGCCCCCCGGACCAGCAGCAGGGCGGTCGCCTGATATCGCTGATGATAAACGGCGTGCATAAGCGGCGTAATTCCATCGCTGTCCGGTGCGTCAATATCCACACCGGGATTATCAAGAAACAACTTTATCATGACATCGTCGCCGCGCTGGCAGGCATACCTTAGCCCCCGTTTTATCAGATCGCGCCAAATCGAGGCGTTGGGGCTGTTATTGTCCATGGATGCGATAATATCCGCTCGTCCCAGATAGGCCGCCGCGACCACAATGTCCGCCCATATGTTCCCAATCGGCGGATGGATGATTTCAGGGGTCAATATTGCCGGGGGAGGCGCCTGCGTCACCGGGGATCGCCGCGGCGACAAGACGTCAGGCGGCGGCCTATTTCCGGCGCCGGCCTGTTGACCGTCAAAGGATTCTGAGGGTTGACGGATAGCGCAGGCCGGTGCCGGCGGCGGGATAATCTCGATTGTTTTTGCCGGCGGACAGGTCGCCGCTCCCCTGCTTTGCTTGATAACAGACCCTCGTCTTACGCCTTCCAGCAACATCGTGGCGGAACGTTTTCTGCCTATTGGGACAATTGGGCTGACATTTCCCAGGCCATCATTATCGGAGAAGTTATCTCTTGATGGCCGCATGCGGAATTCAAGATTATTTCGGTTGGCAAGATTGTTTAATTGACGCAAATATGGCTTATTATTGCCGTTGAGGGGATCATCAGCGGCGTTAGCGTTTAGAGTGGGATTGACATTGACCCCCGCAATTTTAGTTAGAGACGAGTTCATATAAGCACCTGAAATATAATTTAGCGCAGCTATACTGACATAATAATGTTATGTTTTAAATTTTATAACATTTTGCCGTGACTAATAATCAAGACAGAACTTATTATTGAACGCTTGCCTAACTATAATTGTTAATTCAGCATTAACGCCATAGTGGAAGGACATGTTGCCTAAAACCATCATGTCTGGCGAGACAGGGAAAACTCACGGTATTGTTGCAAAACGCGTAAAAAATCATCGGTACCGCACAATGACAAACTCTCTTCGTCATAATAATTCATCCCTTCCTCAAGCTCATCATTGACAAACAAAAGGTCATTGGCGCGGATGATCACTTCGTCGCCATCGGTCCAGAAGGTGTACTCATGCCCGATGCGTTGCCAGCTATCCTGACCGCCGGCCAGGCGGTGAATGTGGGCTGCCACCTCGTCCACCAGGGCGAGATCGCCTTTGACCTCTTCGTTTAACCAATGTCCTATGGCTTCATGCCCCATGGAAAAGGTCACTCTCACCTGACCGGTGATATCGCGTAAAAACTCGTAATCCATAGCCATCCGCCCCTGCTTAACCCTATTACGGTGCGCTGCCGGCGAGTCGCCGGCGCAGGCTCCGCCCAATACCGGCTATTTTACCCGTTTGCCGGCGCAAGATCGTTAGCTATGTTGAGTTTTGTCCGTCAGGGCGGATATTATGGTAAAAAATCGACCGGTTATTTCCGTATAGGGTAGATTTGCTGTTTTAATAGTGCTTGATAACAGCGCCAAAAAACTTCAAAAAGTCATCGCCCAGCTGAAGAGTCCGATCATACAGGTCTTTAATCCACCTGCCGGAATAATTCACTCGCCCCGCCGCGCCCGATGTGACGCCCGAAGGCTGGCGTAATAGCTCGACCACCGGCTTATGGCCGCGCCGCGCCGATGGCGTCTTATCTTCGGCAACGCTGTAGGTGGCCTTCGGCGGCGCGCCGGTGGTGTGTCCAACGCCGTCCAGCGACCGGGTGGCGGCACGGCGGTTAATCTTCAGCAACACGTCGCGCGTTGCCCCATAGGCATAGTCCATGGCGGTCCATCCGCGGTTGTTGGTTTCATGGATATCCGCCCCCCTGGCAAGCAAAAAAGAGACGAGCGCCGTATTGCCGGCGCGAACGGCCACCAGGAATACCGTCTGGCCCAGATTGTTAACCCGCCAAAGATCGGCCCCGTGGTTGGATATCAGGTCGAAATGGTCGGGCAGGATTAATCTGGCCGCATACATCAAGGCGGTATTGCCGTCAAAATCGCTGGCGTCGACGTCAATGCCTTTTTCCAACAACAGCCGGGTGATGGCAATGTCGCTTGATTCAAAGTCTTGGGAAATCATCAAAGCCGTCAGTCCATTCCAGCGGGCATTGATATCCGCGCCGTGCTTCAGGATACATTCGATAGCTTCGCTCTGATTGAAAACCGTCGCGGTGTGCAGCGGCGTCATGCCTTTATAAAGTGGAAATCTGGCGGGTGACTCCACGTTCGCGCCCTGCGCCAACAGCAGATCCATAACGTTCACCAAGCCCTCTCCCGCCGCGAAATTCAAAGCAGCCTCGCCCCATGGATTGTCATTGCATAACGCCAGTGCCGCCGCTGTTTCGGTGTCATGTTCAGCGGGCATTTCGGCATAATGCCCGCTATAGACCAGTTCATCGTTATAACCCAGTGAAGATTCCGCCATATCCGTATTTGACGCATAAACGTTATTTTCGGTGGTAAACAGCATGGGCTCCGGCGAAAAAGCGGTAACGGTGGTCGCCAGGCCGGGAGTGGCCGACGCTTGATTGGAAACATGGCGTAAAACGGCCCGAATCGCGGGGAAAAAGGGGTAAGGTGAAGTTAACGTGGCCGCCGGTGGACAGGCTACGCTGCCGGATGATACGCAAAGATTAATATTTTTAATCATTTATAAACCTCCCCTATTTACCGATATCTGTACTGATAAAAAGTTAAGGTGAAATATAATCTTTATGCGCTAAAATTAAAATCTCCGCGGACACAGGCAATAGCTCAGGTTGACTATTTAAACTCAGTTATAAAAAGAGAGTTTGTAAGATTAGGCATTTATTATCTGCAGATTATTTTTTTGTTTAGTATTTATAATAAAATAAAATTGATACAGATTAGCCAATATTATTAACCGGTCGTATTCCCCGGCGGCAAACGTCATTAATATAAAAACGGCCAGCCGCGATGGCTGGCCGAGGTAGCGCATTGCCCGTGACGACGCTTGCCCGGGCGTACTATGACTATACCGCCGTCTGGAAAATCACCTCATCGGCTTTGTCGGTATATTCCGCCAGCCGATCGAAGTTCAGGTAGCGGTAGGTATCGACGGCGGTTTTATCCACCAGCGCGATGGCCTGCAGATATTCCTCAACCGTCGGCAGGCGGCCCAGCAGCGCGGTTACCGCCGCCAGCTCCGCCGAAGCCAGGTAGACATCCGCGCCGTTGCCCAATCGGTTGGGGAAGTTGCGGGTGGAGGTGGAAACCACCGTCGCGCCCTCCGCTACCCGCGCCTGGTTACCCATGCACAACGAGCAGCCGGGGATCTCGACGCGCGCCCCGCTTTTACCGAAGATACTGTAATACCCTTCCTCGGTAAGCTGGGCGGCATCCATTTTGGTCGGCGGCGCCACCCACAAACGGGTCGGCAGCTGGCCCTGGTGCTGGTCGAGCAGTTTGCCCGCCGCGCGGAAGTGGCCGATATTGGTCATGCAGGAGCCGATGAACACTTCGTCGATTTTATTGCCGGCCACCTCGGAAAGCAGGCGGGCATCGTCCGGATCGTTCGGCGCGCACAGGATCGGCTGGTTGATGGCCGCCAGATCAATGTCAATCACGGCGGCATATTCCGCGTCGGCATCCGCCACCAGCAGATGAGGATCGGCCAGCCAGCTTTCCATGCCCTTGATGCGGCGCTCCAAGGTGCGGCGATCGCCGTAGCCTTCGGTTATCATCCACTTCAGCAGCACAATATTGGAACTGAGGTATTCGACGATCGGCGCCTGATCCAGTTTAATGGTACATCCCGCCGCCGAACGTTCCGCCGAGGCGTCCGCCAGTTCAAACGCCTGTTCCACCTTCAGTTCCGGCAAGCCCTCGATTTCCAGGATGCGGCCGGAGAAGATGTTTTTCTTGCCCTTCTTCTCAACCGTCAACAGTCCCTGCTTGATGGCATAATACGGGATGGCGTGCACCAGATCGCGCAGCGTGATGCCGGGCTGCATTTTACCCTTGAAACGCACCAATACCGATTCCGGCATATCCAGCGGCATGACGCCGGTGGCGGCGGCAAACGCCACCAGCCCGGAACCGGCCGGAAACGAAATGCCGATGGGGAAGCGGGTATGGGAATCGCCGCCGGTGCCGACGGTATCCGGCAATAGCATGCGGTTCAGCCAGGAGTGGATAATACCGTCGCCGGGGCGCAGCGAAACGCCGCCGCGGTTCATGATAAAGTCCGGCAGGGTGTGGTGAGTCTGCACATCCACCGGTTTCGGATAGGCGGCGGTATGGCAAAACGACTGCATAACCAGATCGGCGGAGAAACCCAGGCAGGCCAGATCCTTCAGCTCGTCGCGGGTCATCGGGCCGGTGGTATCCTGCGAGCCGACGGAGGTCATTTTAGGCTCGCAGTACTGGCCGGGGCGGATGCCCTGCACGCCGCAGGCGCGGCCGACCATTTTCTGCGCCAGGGTAAATCCTTTGTCGCTGGCGACCACGGCCCGGGCGTGGCGGAAAATTTCGCTGGGCGGCAGGCCGAGGGATTCGCGCGCGCGCGAGGTCAATCCGCGCCCGATGATAAGCGGAATGCGGCCGCCGGCGCGCACTTCGTCCACCAGCACCTCGGTATTGAGCGCGAAGGTGGTCAGCAGCCGGTCGGTGTCATGGACGCGAATTTCACCCTTGAACGGATAGATATCAATCACATCGCCCATGTTCAGCTCGGAGACGTCAACCTCGATGGGCAGCGCGCCCGAGTCTTCCATGGTATTAAAGAAAATCGGCGCAATCTTGCTGCCCAGCACCACGCCGCCGCCCCGCTTGTTCGGCACGTAAGGCAAATCGTCGCCCATATACCACAGCACCGAGTTGGTGGCGGATTTGCGCGAGGAGCCGGTACCGACCACATCACCCACGTAGGCCAGCGGAAAGCCTTTCTGGTTCAGCCGTTCAATTTGTTTGACCGGCCCGACGCTGCCGGGCTGGTCAGGATCGATACCATCGCGGGCATTTTTCAGCATCGCCAGGGCATGCAGCGGAATATCCGGACGGGACCAGGCATCGGGCGCCGGGGAAAGATCGTCGGTATTGGTTTCGCCGGTGACTTTAAATACCGTCACGGTGATCTTTTCAGCCAGGGGCGGTCGCGACTGGAACCATTCTGCATCGGCCCAGGCGCGCATGACCCGCTGCGCATGCGCATTGCCGGCCCTGGCCTTGGCTTCCACATCAAAGAAGCTGTCAAACATCAGCAGCATGTTTTTCAACGCATCGGCGGCTATGGGCGCCAGGGTCTCGCTATCAAGCGCATCAACCAGCGGCTGGATATTATAGCCGCCCTGCATGGTGCCGAGCAGCTCAACCGCCCGTTCGGGCGTAAGCAGCGGGGAGTGCGCGTCGCCCTTGGCGACGGCGGCCAGAAAACCGGCCTTGACATAAGCCGCTTCGTCTACGCCTGGGGGAACACGGTTAGTTAACAGATCCAGCAAAAAATTTTCTTCGCCGACGGGCGGATTTTTCAGCAGTGTCACCAGCGCCGCCATTTGCGCTGCATCAAGAGGTTTTGGCACAATCCCCTGGGCAGCACGCTCGGCCACGTGCTTACGGTAGTCTTCTAGCACGACGATCTCCTCGCTTTAATAAGTCATTGCTCACTTTTTTTGCTCTCGGCAGTTTATCAGAATTTAACCGCCCTGTTAATTTGTTTACATCTAAGCAACATAATTTTTAGCTGAAACGTTAAGGCGCGAGCGCGGAAACGTCTGATTTAAACTAACACTGTTTCACCGCCGTCAGCCAGCGTTGACGCTATAAAAAAGCGGCCCTGGCCATAGGGTAAGCCTGTCGAAACTGACTGTTTTTTTTGCGACCTGACCTGTCTTTTAAGGGCAACGCTGACTACCGAGCAGGTTTTTTGATAATGATTAAAGCGTGAATCCCAGCATAGATAGAGAGCTAACTAAAAAGCTGTAAATCATGTAATGAATGCATAAAAAAAGCCGGTCAGTATCTACTGACCGGCTTTACTCACCGATGAGCCGTTTGCCAAACTCAATCAGCCTGGATTATTTCTTTTTCTTGGCCTTGGCGTTCGGCAGGTCGGTAATGCTGCCTTCGTAAACTTCCGCCGCCAGGCCGACCGACTCGTGCAGCGTCGGGTGGGCATGGATGGTCAGCGCGATATCCTCGGCGTCGCAGCCCATTTCGATGGCCAGGCCGATTTCGCCCAGCAGCTCGCCGCCGTTAACGCCGACCACCGCGCCGCCGATCACCCGATGGCTTTCCTTATCGAATATCAGCTTGGTCAAGCCGTCCTGGCAGTCGGAGGCGATGGCGCGGCCGGAGGCTGCCCAGGGGAACGTCGCTACTTCATAGCTGATGCCCTTCTCCTTCGCTTCCTTCTCGGTCACGCCGACCCAGGCCACTTCCGGCTCGGTATAGGCAATCGAGGGAATAACCTTGGGATCGAAATAATGTTTCTTGCCGGCGATGACTTCCGCCGCCACGTGGCCCTCATGGGTGCCTTTATGCGCCAGCATCGGCTGGCCTACGATATCGCCGATGGCATAGATATGCGGCACATTGGTGCGCAGCTGCTTATCGACGCGGATGAAACCGCGATCGTCCACTTCCACCCCGGCCTTGCCGGCGTCAAGCAGCTTGCCGTTCGGCACGCGACCGATGGCCACCAGCACCGCGTCGTAACGCTGCGGCTCGGCGGGCGCCTTCTTGCCTTCCATGGTGACGTAAATGCCGTCTTCCTTGGCTTCCACCGTGGTCACCTTGGTTTCCAGCATCAGGTTGAACTGCTTGCTGATGCGTTTGGTGTAGACCTTGACGATATCCTTATCCGCCACCGGGATCACCTGATCGAACATTTCAACCACGTCGATCTTGGAGCCGAGCGCATAATATACGGTGGCCATTTCCAGGCCGATAATGCCGCCGCCCATGACCAGCAGCTTTTCCGGCACGGTGCGCAACGCCAGGGCGTCGGTGGAGTCCCATACGCGCGGGTCGTCATGGGGAATAAACGGCAGGGTGATCGGCCGCGAGCCCGCGGCGATGATCGCGTTATCGAAATTGATGGTGGTGGAGCCTTTTTCGCCTTCCACCACCAGGGTGTTGGCGCCGGTGAATTTACCCACGCCGTGCACGACATTCACCTTACGGGCTTTTGCCATGCCGGTCAGTCCGCCGGTCAACTGGTTGACCACCCGTTCTTTCCAGGTACGCACCTTATCGATATCGGTCTTCGGTTCACCGAAAGTGATGCCGTTTTCACTTAACGCTTTTGCTTCTTCAATCACCTTGGCGACATGCAGCAGCGCCTTGGAAGGAATACAGCCCACGTTCAGGCAAACACCGCCCAGCGTCGCGTAACGTTCGACCAGCACGGTCTCCAGACCTAAATCGGCGCAACGGAAGGCGGCGGAATATCCCCCCGGGCCCGCCCCAAGTACCACGACCTGGGTTTTGATTTCAGTACTCATCATGACCTCTTAGTTGTTTGACCGGCGGTAAGGCGTTAATTTTATGACGAATTAATGGCATAACGCGCCGACACCACCGGGACGCCTCCATCCAAACCAGTTTACAGAAATGTTAATTATCTGCAAAGCGCGTTCGTACGGCGCGTAACCTGTTTACCCTGCCGGAGGAAAAGGCTTCCTGCGGCAGCGTCACATTAAACAAGCAGGCCGGCCCTGGGGGCCGGCCACGGGCTTACATTACCAGACGGCGTATATCGGACATTACGTTGTTGATGAAACTGATAAACCTGGCGCCCGCCGCACCGTCGATAACACGATGGTCATAGGACAGGGACAGCGGCAGCATCAGGCGCGGCGTAAATTCCTTACCGTTCCAGACCGGTTTCATCGCCGACTTGGACACGCCGAGAATGGCCACTTCCGGTGCGTTGACGATAGGCGTAAACGAGGTGCCGCCGATGCCGCCAAGGCTCGAGATGGTGAAACAGCCGCCCTGCATATCGGATGATGTCAGTTTACCGTCACGGGCCTTTTTGGATATTTCGGCCAGTTCGCGCGACAGTTCAACGATGCCTTTCTTATTCACGTCGCGGAATACCGGCACCACCAAGCCATTGGGGGTATCCACCGCCACGCCGATATTGATGTATTTCTTCAGCGTCAGCTTCTGGGCATCCTCGGACAGCGAGCTGTTAAACCGCGGCAGCTCCTCCAACGCCTTGGCCACCGCTTTCATGATAAACACCAGCGGGGTGATCTTCACATCCAGCTTTTTCTTTTCCGCTTCGGCGTTCTGCTGTTTACGGAAGTTTTCAACCTCGGTGATATCAGCTTCGTCGAATTGGGTAACGTGCGGGATCATAACCCAGTTGCGGTGAAGATTGGCGCCGGAAATCTTCTGGATACGTCCCAGTTCGACTTCTTCCGTATCGCCGAACTTGCTGAAGTCCACCTTCGGCCAGGGCAGCAGGCCCGGCAGCGAACCGCCGGTGGCGCCGGCGGCAGGCGCGGTCTCGGCGCGTTTTACCGCGTCCTTGACATAGGCCTGGATATCTTCGCGCAGGATACGGCCCTTACGGCCGGTCCCTTTCACCTTGCCGAGGTTAACGCCGAATTCACGCGCCAGGCGGCGAATAACCGGCGTGGCGTGCACATAGGCGTCGTTTTCGGCAAACTCGCTCTTGCCGTCGGTTTTAGGCGCAGCCTGGGCGGCGGCGTTTTTATTGGCCTGCGATGCCGGGGCCGGGGACGCCGCGGCGGCGGTTTCGATCTTCTCGCCGGCGGCCGGCGCAGCGCCTTCCACCTCGAACACCATGATCAGGGTACCGGTGCTGACCTTGTCGCCGGTGCCGATCTTGATCTCTTTAACGGTACCCGCGAACGGCGCCGGGACTTCCATCGAGGCTTTGTCGCCCTCAACGGTAATCAGCGACTGTTCGGCGCTAACCTTATCGCCGACCTTGACCATGACTTCGGTGACTTCCACTTCGTCGCCGCCGATATCCGGTACATTAACGTCTTTCACCCCGCCGGCCTGGGCCGGCGCGGCGGCGGCGGGCGTGCCGTCCTGGGCCGGCGCGGCGGATTCACCGCCCGCGCCCGCCACTTCAAACACCATGATTAACGACCCGGTGCTGACCTTGTCGCCGGTGTTGACCTTGATCTCGGTGACTTTGCCGGCAAACGGCGCCGGGACTTCCATCGAGGCCTTGTCGCCTTCGACGGTAATCAGCGACTGTTCGGCCGCCACGGTATCGCCGACCTTGACCAGCACTTCGGTCACTTCCACTTCATCGCCGCCGATATCCGGCACCTCGACATTTTTACTTTCCGCCGCGCCGCCCGACTGCGGTTTCGCCTCGGCGGGCTTGGCGTCGCTTGGCGCGCTTTCCCGGGCCGGCGCTTTTTCCGCCGCGGCGCCCTGGTCTTCAAACACCATGATAAGCTTGCCGGTGGTCACTTTATCGCCCACCGCCACCTTCAGTTCCTTGACGACACCCGCCTGCGGCGAGGGTACTTCCATGGAGGCCTTGTCGCCTTCGACGGTGATAAGCGATTGTTCGGCGTCAACCTTGTCGCCCACGCTGACCAGCACTTCGGTGACTTCAACTTCATCGGTACCGATATCCGGTACGTTAATTTCAATAGCCATTGATTTCTCTACCTCTTATGCCAAACGCGGGTTAACTTTGTCCGCGTCGATGCCGAACTTGGCGATCGCCTTGGCGACCACGTCGGCGTCGATTTCGCCACGCTTGGCCAGTTCGCCCAGCGCCGCCACGACCACGTAAGACGCATCCACTTCAAAATGATGACGCAGGTTTTCGCGGCTGTCGGAACGACCGAAGCCATCCGTGCCCAATACCCGGAATTCGCTGGCCGGGATAAAGTTGCGGATCTGTTCGGCAAACAGTTTCATATAGTCGGTGGAGGCCACCGCCGGCGCATCGCTCATGATCTGGGCGACGTAAGGCACACGCGGTTTTTCAGCCGGGTGCAGCATATTCCAGCGCTCGCAATCCTGTCCGTCGCGCGCCAGTTCGGTAAAGGAGGTCACGCTATAGACATCGGAACCGACGCCGTAATCCCGGGACAGGATGCCGGCGGCTTCGCGCACGTGGCGCAGGATGGCGCCGGAGCCCATCAGCTGTACCTTGCCTTTGCCGCCTTCCAGGGTTTCCAGCTTATAGATACCCTTGCGAATACCCTCTTCCGCGCCTTCAGGCATGGCCGGCATATGGTAGTTTTCGTTCAGCGTGGTCAGGTAGTAATAGACGTTTTCCTGCGTCTCGCCGTACATACGGGTCAGACCGTCATGCATGATGACCGCCACTTCGTAGGCGTACGCCGGATCGTAGGAAATACAGTTCGGGATGGTCAGCGACTGGATATGACTGTGGCCGTCCTCATGCTGCAAACCTTCGCCGTTCAGGGTGGTGCGCCCGGAGGTGCCGCCGATCAGGAAACCCCGCGCCTGTTGGTCGCCCGCCGCCCAGCACAGATCGCCGATACGCTGGAAACCGAACATGGAGTAATAGATATAGAACGGGATCATCGGCAGATCGTTGGTGCTGTAGGACGTTGCCGCCGCCAGCCAGGACGACGCCGCGCCCAGTTCATTAATCCCTTCCTGCAGGATCTGGCCTTTCTCGTCTTCACGATAATAGGCGACCTGCTCACGGTCCTGCGGGGTGTACTGCTGGCCGTTGGGGCTGTAGATGCCAATCTGGCGGAACAACCCTTCCATCCCGAAGGTGCGCGCTTCGTCGGCGATGATCGGCACCAGGCGATCTTTGATCGACGGGTTCTTCAGCATCACGTTCAAGACGCGGACAAAGGCGATGGTGGTGGAGATTTCTTTTTTCTGTTCTTCGAGCAGCGCGCCGAAGTCCGCCAGGGTCGGCAGTTCCAGCGGTTTGGTGAAGTTCTTCAGCCGGGTGGGCAGGTAGCCGTGCAGCGCCTTGCGGCGGGCATGCAGGTATTCGTACTCTTCCGACCCCTCCTTGAAGGTGATGTACGGCAGCTGTTCGATAGTCTCGTCGGACACCACCGGCGACAGGTTGAAACGATCGCGGAAGTAGCGCACGCCGTCAATGTTCATCTTCTTGACCTGGTGGGCGATATTCATGCCTTCCGCGGTCTCGCCCATGCCGTAGCCTTTAATGGTGTGGGCCAGGATGACGATCGGCTTGCCGGTGGTTTTCTGCGCTTTTTGCAGCGCGGCGAAAACTTTCTTCGGATCGTGGCCGCCGCGGTTTAACGCCCAGACTTCGTCGTCGCTCATATCCTTGACCAGCGCGGCGGTTTCCGGATATTTACCGAAGAAATGCTCGCGTACATAGGCGCCGTTCTTGGATTTGAACGTCTGGTAATCGCCGTCGACGGTTTCGTTCATCAGCTGGATCAGCTTGCCGCTGGTATCCTTGCGCAGCAGCTCATCCCAACGGCTGCCCCAGATAACCTTGATCACTTCCCAGCCGGCGCCGCCAAAGATGCCTTCCAGCTCGTTGATGATCTTGCCGTTGCCGGTAACCGGGCCATCCAGGCGCTGCAGGTTACAGTTGATGATAAAGACCAGGTTGTCCAGTTTTTCGCGGGTGGCGATGGTTATCGCGCCTTTGGATTCCGGCTCGTCCATTTCACCGTCGCCGAGGAAAGCGTATACCGTCTGCGCGGTGGTGTTTTTCAGGCCGCGGTGGTTAAGGTATTTGAGGAACTTTGCCTGGTAGATGGCGCTTATCGGCCCCAGCCCCATGGAAACGGTGGGGAACTGCCAGAATTCCGGCAATAGTTTGGGATGCGGATAAGAAGGCAGACCTTTGCCGTGAACTTCCTGACGGAAATTGTTCATCTGGTCTTCGGTCAGGCGACCTTCCATAAAGGCGCGGGCGTAGATCCCCGGCGAAATATGCCCCTGGAAATAAACCAGATCGCCGCCGTCCTGATCGTTGCGCGCGCGGAAGAAATGGTTGAAGCAGACTTCATAGATGGTGGCGGACGACTGGAAGGACGCCATATGGCCGCCCAGATCCAAATCCTTTTTCGATGCATGCAGCACCGCCATCACGGCGTTCCAGCGGATAGCGGAGCGAATGCGGCGCTCCAATTCCAAATTACCGGGGTACTCGGGTTCGTCTTCAACCGGAATGCTGTTGATGTAGTTACGGCCCGAGGCACCGGCAGCGATGCTGACGCCACCTTTACGCGCGCCGTCCAGTACCTGATCAATCAGGAACTGTGCGCGTTCAATACCCTCTTCACGGATAACCGATTCGATCGCCTGTAGCCAGTCGCGTGTTTCGATCGGATCCACGTCATTGTATAAACGTTCTGACATGGTGGTGTTCCTTATCTATCGCTATTAAATTGGTTTAGTTGGAGCCTGTCTTCCTGTGCTCGTTTTAGCTTGCGCGTGTGAACACACGAAGACAGGCTCATTATTTCGTTGCCGTTCTTCAGCTCCCGTTGCCGGGGGCTTAGTCCTTGCGTTGCTGGAGCCGACGCAGCGATCGTTCGCGCCTGCTGTGTTCCCGACTGAGGTCCAGCAAAATTTCCTCGATAAACGCCAGATGGCGGTGAGAAGCCTCGCGCGCTTTTTCCGGCTCGCGTGCCACTATCGCCGCGAAGATCCCGGCGCGGTGACTGCTCACCTGCGCCAACATTTCACGGCGCGAGTAGAGCAATTCAAAATTCTGACGTACGTTTTTTTCCAGCATCGGCCCCATGCAGCGTACCAAATGCAATAAAACCGCGTTATGAGCGGCTTCGGTTACGGCGATTTGATACTGCAGGACGGCATCGGCTTCGGCGTCGAGATCGCCGTTTTCCTGGGCCTGCTGAATAATCTGGTGACAATCGCGGATGCGGTCGAGGTCCTCTTCCGTACCGCGCAGCGCGGCGTAATACGCGGCGATCCCCTCAAGGGCATGGCGCGTTTCCAGCAGATCGTATTGTGATTCCGGGTGTTCGGCCAGCAATTCAGCCAGTGGATCGCTGAAGCTTTGCCAAAGATTGCTTTGCACGAAAGTTCCCCCACCCTGACGACGCAGAAGCAGCCCTTTGCCTTCGAGGCGCTGGATGGCTTCCCTCAGGGAGGGACGGGATACGTCGAACTGCTTGGCGAGTTCACGCTCCGGAGGCAACTTTTCACCGGGGCGCAGCGTCCCTTCCAGAATCAAATATTCCAGTTGCTGTTCGATGACATCCGAAAGTTTTGCCTGGCGGATTTTACTATAGGCCATTTATAATCATCTTTGCGAATTGCGCGGAGTCAATTGGTAATACCAATTTCATAAACGTGACGGTAAAGTAACAAAGTATTCACCTCCTGTCCATGACGGCTTTGACCTAAATCATTAAACACCGCACATTTAAACAAATGCACTAAGCTTGTGCTGCAATTTGATAACTATCCAGTGCCATCCACTGAAATTGGGAAATGACATTTTTAACTTTTATTTAACCAAAGATCGGCCAAGCTGAACCGTTTGAGCAAAGATTAAGGGTCAAAAATCAGCCGAAAAGTGCATACGCAAGCCTAAGGATAACAAGTTTGCTACATCATTTTTTACAACTAACGCTTATCCCCCTGCACGCTAAAAAATGCGTGAGATCATGCGGGTTTTGAATTTCCCGCGCCGGCCGGATAAATCAGGTGCAAACTTTTTTGCATACCACTATTCTTGTGCCAACGAAAGCCCGAGGCGCTAATTGCCGCAACGGCTGCGTAAAATATAACGTACAGAGAACGTAATGCTGGTAATACAGCGAGTAATTTACACTGGGATGGTCCGCCGACCGCTACAAAAGAGGATTTTCAATGGAAGGTAAACAGCGCGGAGAGACGCTGAAACGCGGGCTAAAAAACCGCCATATTCAGCTTATTGCCTTAGGTGGCGCGATTGGAACGGGTCTGTTCCTGGGGATTGCCCAAACGATTAAAATGGCCGGTCCGTCGGTGATCCTGGGCTACGCCATCGGCGGTTTTATCGCTTTCCTCATCATGCGCCAACTGGGGGAAATGGTGGTGGAGGAGCCGGTGGCCGGTTCATTCAGCCATTTTGCCTATAAATATTGGGGCAATTTCGCCGGTTTCGCTTCCGGCTGGAATTACTGGGTGCTGTACGTGCTGGTTGCGATGGCGGAACTGACCGCCGTGGGCATTTATATGCACTACTGGTGGCCCGACCTGCCGACCTGGATTTCAGCGGCGATCTTTTTCATCATCATTAACGTTATCAACCTGGCCAACGTCAAAGTGTACGGCGAGATGGAGTTTTGGTTTGCCATTATCAAAGTGGCGGCCATTATCGCGATGATTGTGTTTGGC
The DNA here is from genome assembly GCF_036398755.1 of Acerihabitans sp. Classification (NCBI taxonomy): domain Bacteria; kingdom Pseudomonadati; phylum Pseudomonadota; class Gammaproteobacteria; order Enterobacterales; family Pectobacteriaceae; genus Acerihabitans; species Acerihabitans sp. The sequence goes on from NZ_DASWOM010000023.1 coordinate 25,092, forward strand.
GCCTGGTTATTGATTAGCGGCCACGGCGGTCCCGACGCCCACGTGAGCAACCTGTGGGCCCAGGGCGGATTTTTCCCCAACGGCGTTAACGGCCTGATTATGGCGATGGCGGTAATCATGTTCTCGTTCGGCGGCCTGGAACTGGTGGGCATTACCGCCGCCGAAGCCGATAATCCGCAGCAAAGCATCCCGAAAGCCACCAATCAGGTTATCTACCGCATCCTGCTGTTTTATATCGGCTCGCTGGCTATCCTGTTGTCCTTGTACCCGTGGGGCAAGGTGGTTGACGGCGGCAGTCCGTTTGTCCTGATATTCCACGCGCTGAACAGCGACTGGGTGGCGACCATCCTGAACCTGGTGGTGCTGACCGCGGCGCTGTCGGTCTACAATAGCTGTGTCTACAGCAACAGCCGTATGCTTTACGGCCTGGCGCGCCAGGGCAACGGCCCGAAAGCGCTGGCAAGCGTCGACAGGCGCGGCGTGCCGGTCATGGCCATCGGCGTATCGGCGCTGGCCACCGCCGTCTGCGTGCTGATCAACTATCTGATGCCCGGCAAAGCCTTCGGCCTGCTGATGTCGCTGGTGGTCTCCGCGCTGGTGATCAACTGGGGCATGATAAGCCTGGCGCACCTTAAATTTCGCCGCGCCATGGCAAGCCTGGGAACAGTGACGAAATTCCAGGCGCTGTGGTATCCGTTCGGCAACTATTTGTGCCTGCTGTTCATGGTCGCCATCCTGGTGGTCATGCTGATGACCCCCGGCATGGAAATCTCGGTCTACCTGATCCCGGTTTGGCTTTGCCTGCTCGGCATCGGATTTTACTTTAAACAGAAAAACCAGCGCGCGGCCGGCGAACTGAGCCG